>NZ_CP098605.1 GCF_024499015.1 Xanthomonas hortorum pv. pelargonii
ATGTGCACGTGCGGGTTGTCGGTGTCATGGTGGGCGACGGCCATCCAATCCAGTTTTGTCCCTAGATCCTGCTCCATCTGTTGCATCAAATCGCGGGTGTAACTTTCTAAATTCAAGTTCGCGCCATCTTCCGGCGAGACGATTAATCGGAACGAATGCCGGTCAGGTTCTGCCCGGTCCACGAACTGCGATGTCTGCTCGCGCGTGAGTTCGCCCGTGTCGGTAAACGGGCGGGCCGGCCCACCGTCCTTGTCTACGCCGTGGCGTTGCGCATAGTCCACGTGCCGCTGCATGGCGGCTTTTGCTCCGACCCGTGGTGCTGCAACCACGCGGGCCTTGATGGTGACGCGCTGCTGTCGGCTTCCGGTGTTGATCCTGACGCCAGCGCCGCGCCCAGCATGGTGCGTGGTTGCGCCGGAAATGCGCCCGGTCCGTGCCGCTCGCTTGGCAGCGCTTTTGACACGGCTGATGACTTCGTTGACCTGGGAGTTGTTACGCGCCTGGCGGCCCTTGGACAGGCGAACGCGCAGCGGCTTGTCGGTGCTGCTTGCACCCTGACTGCCCTTCCCAGCGTCCTGGTCTGGCCCTGCTGAGCTGCGCTTTTCACTGCCGACCACGGTCGTCTCCCGGCTCTGAAAAACTATGTTGTAAATTACAACATAGTTAAATGCCAATGTTGTAAGAAAAAGCTAATAAAAATAGTCAGTTAAAACCCACATACCACACACACTTTTATCTTGCCCTTCTTTATCGCTTCTCCGCTTTTGCCTTCCGACGCCCTCACCCCTCCGATCACACCCACCCTTCGCAGAAACCACAATGCCCGCCCTGGGACTGCTGTAGCGCGTCTCGCAACCGTCGGCCTCGACCAAGCCCCACCCTATCGGACGCTACCCGCACAACGCCGCACAAGCGGTCAGCGTGGCCTCGGTTGTGCAGCCTTCGGCCCGGTCCCTGCGAACCCCGTGGGCGCGGCTGCGGGCGACATCACGGGAACAGCATTGGCTTGGGCTTTGGTGGACCGGCGGCTGCTCGCCTTCCCGCTTGCCGGGAAGTTCACCGCCACCCCAGCCGCTTGCGACACCCAGCTCACGTAACCATTGCTCAATCCGCGCGACTCGTTGCCGGTGTTGTACATCGACAAGGCGCCCAGCAGCGCAGGCTTTTCGGCGCGATATTTGGCCCATGTCTGGGCGTAGTTCCGGGCCAGAATGGTGGTGCCAATTCGGATGTTTGTGCATGGGTCTAGTAGGTCAACCGGCGTCACTCCGAACTTGGTCAGGTGCTGCGAGTTGATCTGCATCAGGCCGATATCGGTACTGCGACCGGCCCGCACCTGTTCGATTGCGATCCGCTGGGCATCGTCAAACCGGGTCGGGTAGAAGCTACGGACCTGGTTGTTGATGGCATACGGATTGCCGCCACTCTCATGCTTGATGATCGCCTGCACGGTTTGCGGATGCACACCGATTGAGCAAGCGAGAATCACTGACATCAGGTCACTCATGATCGACTCCTTTCGAGGGCGCTTGCGTCCACAACGGTGTGATACGTCCGGCGATTACTGACAACGGGACGAATCCGTAATAGCGGCCATCAAAGCTGTTGGCGAGGCCATCACCAATGGTGAAGATGTGCCCAGCCGGAACCCGCGTGCAGCCTTGTAAGACGTGAGGCAGTGCCACGCCTGTTCGGTCCGTGGCAGCGACCGCACCCACACGCCGATAGGTGGCTGGGTGCCCTGCGGTCGTTGGGGTTGCAATGCTGACCTCGCTGTTCACGCACACCGTGTCGCCAGCAACCGCACCGACACGCTTGATGTAAAGACTGCCGGGCTTCATCCAGCCGCGTTCAAAGCCATAACGCGCTGCCGCATTATGTGGGGAGAATGCGACCAGCTGGCCCCGCTCTGCGCTATGCGTATTGCGATTCAGGAGGTACAGACCTTGCGCCACGCTGGGCGAAAGGTTGGCAATCACGGTGAAACCTAGCGAGGCCAGACCGCGCGCACTTGCCCATCCAAGTGTGGGGGCAATTATTGCTAAGCCTAGGCCAAGTGCTAGCCCTTTGATGAGCTTCTTTCGTGTCACAGACATGCCGCTAACCTCGCCTTTTGCGGGGAGTTTGGCTCTCACGTCGGCGGTTAAGACCTTCAACCGCGCCAGTGGCATGCGCTGAAAAAACTGTTCGATACGCGCCAATTCTAGCCGATTCAGGGTGTCAATTTTTGACCGATTCAGGGCTAACCAGGCCACATAAGTGCGCACCCGTGTTGCGCCTGTGATGTCGGCCAGAATGGCGACATCTGGGCGCACTGCCGGCACGCTTTCGCCCGCCTGGCCGGCCGGCAATGCCTCACACAGCACAACCCGCCATCGCGTTGTGCCGTAGTCATTCTGCTCCCATAGATCGAGTGCAAACCGGTCACCAAGTGCGAAGCTCAGAAGCCGGCGACGGGTACCATCTTCGCCGATCACCCAGCGGCCAACCTGGCGCGGCTTGCCGGCCAGAATCCGCCGGTTTGTCCAGCCCTTGGCGAAGGCTTCGATGACCTGAGCGCCCATTGCTATGGCAGCATGCACGCAAGCTTGACGACTTGCATGCAAGTTGAGGGCCGATAGAAAAAGGTTGCTTGCCTGCAAGCTGCGGATGCAGCTTGACCGCATGCATGCAGGACCGCCACGACCATGCATGCATGGCTGCATGCACTCTTGGCAGCTTGCATGCAACGCGGTTTGCACGCATGTACGCAAGCAAACTTGCAATCAAGCATGCAAGCAACCTTGCATGCACATAAGCGAGGCACCAAGGCAGCGCGATCGCAAGCAGTCAAGCCACTTTGCATGCAAGATGGCTTGAATTTAAGCATGCGTGACAGCTTGCATGCGCACATAGCTTATTCGCTCTGGTCCCCGTCTACAGCATTGGCCATCGCTGAGAGCGGTGCGAGTCCCATCGATTTCAGGAACATGGACATTCCTTGGATCGCAATATCTTGGATGGTCAGACTATGGGTATATCGGAATTCTGAAAGCCGGCGCAGGTCATCGTCGGTCAGGTGCCGGATTGTGATGGTGCGGTTTGCTCCGACCTTGGGTGCGCTCTTGCCCGGGCTTGCTGGGCGGCTGGTGGCTTGCGTGCGGGTAGTGTCGGCTGCCGGGCGCGCCGGCTTCTCGGGCTGGCTCTTGTTCTTGTCCAGGGCGGCAAGCTTGCCAGTAATTCCGGTAGTCATGCGTTGGTTCCTTTGGTTGCGCCGAGTAGCGTATTCACTTCGCGCCATGGGGCGCGAACCTCAAATGCCGCCTTGCCGGCCGGCTCAAATTCGCCCACGGCCTGGCCGTGAGCAAGAGCACGGCGATACGCTGTGCGGTCGTGGATGACCGTTTCCAGCACCCGTATGCCGGTGCTGGCTAGCTCCCGCTCGACCTCGCGCGTCTCGCTGGCGCGTATCGGAGCGCTGGACAGGATGAAGGCCCCCGGCTTGCCGCTGGCTTGCAGCAACCGGATGGAGGCCGGGGCGGCGGTCAGGTCCAGCAGGCTCGGCCGAATCGGCATCAAGGCAAGATCCGCATGCTCAAGGGCAGCGGCGATGCCGGCCGACGCGTGCGGCGGCGTGTCCACAATCAACAGGTCATAGCCCTCCTCGGCTGCGGCCGCGACAGCGGCGCCGACATTGGCCGAGGTGATGGCCACCACCTCCAGCGCGGAATCTGAACGGGTTTCGGCCCATGACTTGGCCGAGCCTTGGGGGTCGGTGTCGGCCAGCGCGACGCGCAGCCCCGCTTGTTGCGCGGCCACCGCCAGATGGACCGCGATGGTCGTTTTACCTGCGCCGCCCTTCTGGACGGCTATGGTGATGGTTTTCATGCACTGCGCTCCTGGTGGAAGTCGCTTGCTTGAGGGCAAGTGTGCAATACCTTAGCAACATGCATGCACGCATGCAAGCCGATTTAGCTGCACGCATGCATGATTGCAAGACGGCATGCATGCTTAGCTGGCGCCGCGCCCGCGCGGCTTGGCCTGGCCGGCCTTTGGCGAGGCGGGAGAGGTAGCCACCGACTCAAACGCTGCCAGCCGGCCCCGTAGGTTCGCCGCGTCCTCGCGAGCCTGGCCGGCAGCGTTGCGCTGCTCGGCAGCAACCAGGTGCGCCCGATCCAGCTCGGTGCGTAGCTCGCTAGCGCGGGCTTCTGCCGTGCTTGCACGCTGCTGTAAGTCCATCAGCTCGGTGCGCACCTGGTCAAAAGCGGCCTGGTGGGCGACTGCGGCCGAGGCGGCCTGCTGCATGGCGGTGTCCAGCTCGGCAATCCGTGCTTGGGCCGCTTCCAACTCAAGCGCCTGGGCTTCGTAGGCGTCGGCCATCTGCTGGCTCAGTGCTTCCGCCTCCTGCCGCTCGGCTTCCCACCCTGCCTGAGCTGCACGCAGCGCGTCGTTGGCCGCCTCCTGGGCGGCCTGCCAATCGCCCCCACCGCCGTGCCGGCGGCCAGCTGCACCGTCTCGGGCACCTGGATGGCAGCCGGAGCCGGACGCGCTTGCGTGCGCCGCCACTCTTTCATGACGGTGCTTGCCTCGTTCATGTTGACCTTAGCCGCCTTGCGCACGGCATCGACGGTCGGGAAGACCTCACGCCCGGCTTGGTCATACAGCGCATCAGCAGCCTTGAAGATGCGATCACGTGCGTCTTGGGACGGGTCCATGTGCGGCTCCTGCGGCCTAGTTGGTAAGAAGAATAATAATATTATTCTTCTTACCCCGCAAGCGGGTTTTGCAGTTGATTGCATGCCGTTCGTCGGCACGCGACGTGATCCCAGCCGGCGGACTCGGCGAGGCGTGCACGCACACGGCTGCACCGCAGCTAGGCATCGGTGTGGGTGTCGAGCTGGGCGGGGTCGGCGCTGACGCGCGGCGCGGAGTGCACCTGGTCAAGTGCAAGCCAAAAAACGGCGCCGGTTGCCCGACGCCGCTGTGTATCACTTACCGGTTAGGGTAAGACCTGCAATGCATCCGTACTGATTCCCACCGCTGAAAGCGGAAGCGCCAGTAACGGCGCACATGTACAGGCTTTGGCCAAGCACAAGTGACGCAATTCATAATCTGCTCCTTCCCCGGTCAGGGGGAGCTGCTGTCCACAGCAGGTGTTTCGTTGAATTGCACAAAACAACCACAACTAACACCCTTGTTACGAAATTGAGTTATACTGCGCGGCATGCTTAATCACGACATCCCACGAATTCAACGCAATTTTGCTGCTATGTAAGACTGCATAGACGACCGGGAACGCTCTACGCAACAACGCTTCGCTGGACCATCCAGCTAAATGAAATTTCTAAGGCTACCCGCCTGCCAGCGGGTGGCCTTTTCGTGTTTCATCTAACGATACGTTAACGCAGTCTCGTTCAGAAAGCAAGCGATATCGGCTAGTGTTAGCAAAACCTGAGCCAATCGCCGCAGCCCTTGCCGCGCTTACGTTTCGCCGGCTACCCGGCCGCTTTTACATGGTGAAATGCCCGGCTCGTATGCGTTCCAGGGGCAATTGCGCCTGGTCGATCGCTGCGCCTAGCCCCTGGCGACGCTGTGCCCTGGTTCTGCCCGAAGCTCGATCACGGCTACAGGGCTGTGACCACGCCAACGCCCTATCAATCATCCCCTGCTGACCTGCCTTTGGGGTGAGGGCGCCGCCGGCACTGCCTCGGTTTCGTCCAGTGCGCGTGGGGATGCGGGCAGTGTCGGTGGGAGAGGGGCGTATGCGCCCCTCTCCGGGGGTCGAAGTTGCGACCGGAGCGCCGCAGGCGTGGAGGGAGGACAGGGGGCGCAGCCCCCGCAACTGGACAAGGCTTCTAACGTTGTCGGCGCCGCGCAGCGGCGGCGACGCCGATCTGCTGTTGAGCGCTCTACTGACTGTGCTTTCAACCATAGGTTGACTGGTTGGCCTGCCAATTAAGGGTGACAAATAGCGCTACTTCCCCACAGGGTTATCCCCGCGACGGTGGACAACTTCGCGCGGGGCATGTCGTTGAGGGGTTCGGCTCGGTGATCGATGTCCCCGCAGGGGCGTTAACCGGCCTGTGCGCGGCAGATTTGCCGGCGCGGGTGCCTGTTTTTGCGGCTACTGGCAGGGGCGAGCCTGCCGGCGACGGCTACTTGAACAGGGCGAGGATGTCGGAGATGTGCTGCACGGCGCTCTGCGCGCCGCCTGGTGGGTCGCCCGTGGCGCGATGTGCCGCTGGGTGGGCATTGCCCGTGCGCGACCTGGTGGCCGGCTCCTGGGCCGGCTGACGGCGTGCCTGTGCCTGCATAAACGACGCAACGCCTGTGCCGCGTGCCTGGTCGGCGTGCTTGCGATCGCGCTTGAGCAACCAACTGGTGCCGGCCATGTCGCACAAGCGTTGGAAGTTGATCCGGCGCACGGCCGCTTCGCTGCACCACCCGTCGTGGCCCTCGGCGTCTTTCTTGTGCCGGCGCACCTGTTTGGTGGGGAATGCCCAGCCAAGGCTCACCATCATGTCGATCGCCCGATCGGCACGCCGTTCCTCGGCGGGCGTCTGCCCGCCATAGGCGAGCTGGGCGAGATCCTTGAGGCTGTACCGATGCCAGCGGCCGCCGCCCTGGCGTGGCTTGCCCACAAACCCGGTGCGCACATCGGCCAGGTAGAGCAACGCAACGCACATGGCCAGCAGCGATTCGGCCCCGTCCGAGCGCAGTGCCCGCACCCGCGTCAACGCCTTTTCCAGGGGATAGCCGGCCACGATGACGTTGCGGCTAATCCGCATCCACAGGGAGCCTCGTCGGTGTTCCAGGCTGCGCACCAGCGCTTCGCGTGTGGCATCGAGGACGGCCGGCCGGCGCTTCTTGCCGGACGGCGGCTTGGGCTGACGCCAGCGCACACGCTTGTGCGGCCGGCCGCTGGTGGCGGTCGGTTCTGGGCCTGGTGCGTGTGGGCCTGTCTCTACTGCTGGCATGTCCCGCGCCGATGAACGGCAGCGGGGCAAGGTGTTCGGCGTTTAGGCCTTTGCATCCTTTTCCTCTTGCACGGCTTCGCCGGCGGGATTAGGATGGGGGTATCACTTGTGCCCCATTGGTCTGGTGTGGTGTGTCCCGCCAGTCCAGTGATGAAAAGCCGCCTCGCCAAAGGCGGTTTTTCGTTTTCGGGGGTCTACTGCGCTAGCAGCTGGCCCACCCGCGTTGTCATATCGCTGCCAAGTATCGGCGCGCAGCCCTTAAACCGCAAGCAATCCCCGTGTGCACAACCATTGCACACCGCAGCTGGTATGCGTTTTGCCCTCGCACCATCACTTGGCCGGCATATTCGTTGGGGCTGTTGCTCGACATGGAACGCGTGGTCTGCCGGCGGAATGCGCCGGGGATCAGCGCCGGCACGCCCAGGACGCCATGCGGGCGCTCTACGCGCCTTCGATCACCGGGGGCATGCGCACTGGCAGTGCGAAGTCTGCGGCCAGCTGGGCGGCCGCCTCCAAGGTGAGAACATAGTGACCGCCGGCAACGACCAGCGCAGCCACGTCCGCCGATACCGCTGCCGGCGAGTAGATGAAGACATCAAGCGCGGCCACGCCGCGCACGGTGCAATACGCCGGGCCTGACACGTCGCCGACGTGGGGGCAAGGTGGACGCCGAATTGTGGCTCCCCGTTTTCGATCTACTGGCGCACGTGCAGCAGCAACCCGGCATGGGCGGTGTGATAGCTGCCGGTGCGGGCGGGGGCCATGCTGGATCTAGGCGTTTCCATGTTCGCTTCCTTCGATTTTGCTCACGGTGTGCACAACCATTGCACACCGTGAGCGTAAAAAGCTGCCGCCGCAGCTGCTAGATCACGCGTAACTTGACCAGTATTGCGGGCGACCGTCCCACGGGTGGGCGTAGCTGCTGCTGGACAGCTTGACGCCATTGCGGGGTTCAGCCGACATACGTGTAAAAATGACTCACAAGCTCGGATTTCACCCATTGCATCAGTGAGTTAGCGGATATTTCTGGGTAACAAAACTCCACTACCAACAGCGATTAGCTCACTTTTGGCTGTTTTTACACGAATCCCTGCCGCCCCTTATCTTCGCGGCCAGTCGACGGAATTCGTTCATGCTCATGTCCGTCACAAAAGGCGCGTTGATTGCCCTTGCGCTGTGAGAAGTACCACCGCCTTCTTATCGAAGGAAACGAAGGTTTCCCCGCCAAGCCAGTTGCCTTCGTAGGCAATGACGCCATCGGCAAAGTCTCCGCCCGCGTCGAGCACCAGCAAGCCAGCCTCCACGGCAGGCCGGTTCACTTCCACATTCGCGGCGGCCAGTAGTGCCCGGATCGCGCTGGCCGCGTCGGCTTGCTGGAAGCCGTAGACACGCAGCAGCACCCAAACAAATTCGCATAGGCACGGCAACGCGACCGCGATCAACTCGGCGTCGGTCAAGACTGCGGCGGCAACGTCCGCTTGTGCGGGATCGTCACGCACAACCGCACGCACAAGGACGTTGGTATCGACTGCGACCTTCATTGCTTACCTGCCCAGCCTTGCGCCGCCGCCTCGTTGATTTCTTCGATGGTGGCAACCTTCTGCGTCCTGCCCGCGAGCAGGCCGACAAAGCTGGCTATCGTCCCTGCGGGCCGGGCCGCCTTGAGCACGCCCCGACCATCTGGCAGCAAGTTCAGTTCGATCTTGTCGCCTGGCCTGATGCCGAGGTGTTGCAGTACGTCCTTCCGAAACGTCACTTGTCCCCGTGCGGTAACGGTCAATGTGGTCATGGTGGTTTGCCCTCGCAATCCAAGGTTGATGCCTTGCATTTTAATGCAAAATCGCCTTACTTTCAATGTCCGTCAAACGATCATTAGGCGGTCATGCCGGACAATGTCCGGCAATTCGCTTGTTTAATGGGTTGTCGGACATTATGATAGGCGGACGGAAAGACGGACAAAAGGGGCGGTAATGGTACTGATCGGCTATGCGCGGGTATCGACGGCGGAACAGGACACCGCTTTGCAGACGGATGCGCTACGCAAGGCAGGCTGCGAGCGCGTTTTGAGGACACGGCTTCTGGGGCCAAGGCCGACAGGCCCGGCTTGGCTGATGCGCTGGCCTACCTGCGCGCCGGCGACGTGCTGGCCGTCTGGCGTCTGGATCGGCTCGGGCGCTCAATGCAACACCTCATCGAGACAATCGCCGCGCTGGAAGCGCGTGGCGTCGGCTTCCGGTCGCTGACCGAAAGCATCGACACCACCACGCCGGGCGGACGGCTCATCTTCCACGTCTTCGGCGCACTGGGCCAGTTCGAGCGCGACTTGATCCGCGAGCGCACCAAGGCCGGGCTGACCGCTGCCGCCGCACGCGGGCGGAAGGGCGGGCGAAAGCCGGTTGTCACCGCCGACAAGTTGCAGCGAGCGCGGGAGCACATCGCCAACGGGCTTAATGCCAGAGAGGCCGCTAAACGGCTCAAGGTGAGCAAGACGGCTCTATACGCCGCGCTGCAATCCACTAGTGCAGCCGACTCCTGACATTCCGTGCAGTCGTCTTCTGAGAATGACACTGGAGCTTGGCTGTTTTTACACGAATCCCTGCGACCCTCTATGTGAGCATTTTCATCAAATATAGAACTCTGTATTCCGTATTTGGTGTGTTTGGAGGAGAATATGCGTACTTGCATTTGCTGCATATGCGTACTAGCATTTGCTGCACGGATGCCCCGAACCGGTTAGAGGGGCATTGGCCACCACGAAAGTGGTCCCACCCAGAGTGGTTAAGAGATTCCGGCCCGCCCTACCGCACCAGAAACAAAAGCCCGCCTTGAGTGGGTTTTTTGTTGTCTAGGCTTTGAGCAAGATGTCCATGATGCTGGTTTTTCGGCGTTTGCGATGACGTCATCCATGTCATCACGATGGTAAGCACTCTCCACGAACAGCCTGACATCCGCGCCGCCGGTTAATTTACGCTCAGCGCGGAAATACAACACATAGTGGCCAGAGGGGAGATCCCGCTTCACCGCAAAGTAGTTGTCTCTTCGCGTTGGATAGCAATTTCGCTCATCCAAATTTTCGACAAGACCCGGAAGAAGCTTGCTTGCTTCCCAACGCGTAGGGCAGAAGACCCGCGGATCGTTGGGGCGCGCTTCCCAGAGATAGAGATGTTCAGGATCGTACGTCTCTAACTTGTCCGGATCTTGGGAGAAGCAGTGATGGGAGTACTCGATTCGCACGTGAATTCTTCGGGCAGGTCTATCGGCCTGCGCCTCAGCGCTGAAGTACGCGTATTTGGGATGAAGATGCTTAAGGGAGTACCGGACTCCGTCCTGTTCATGGTTCACCCAGACTGCGTTTTTGCTAGTAGTTGGCATAAAAATTAGGCTTCGTCAGTTCCAGAGATGAGTTAAGAGTCCGTTCTACTCAGCCGACTTCGGCTTCTTTTCGAGGCCTCCAGGTGACTGCAACTTGGACCGATTTTCTTTACGGAGTTGGCGTTCGGCGGTGAAGCCAGGCTCGATCTCTCTCACTTTATTTATCAGACCGTCCAAGTGATAGATGTTGCTATTGAAGTCACCAGAAGCGGTCTTCCGATATTCGCGGCGGATGATCCCAGCCTTCTCTAGGGCACTGATGTTCGTTTGGATGGTCTTTTCCGTTACGCCCATCCGGCGAGCAAGGTCCCTTTTAGAAGGGAAAGGCCTCCTATCCTCGTGATGCCAGTAGTCCAAGAGATGGATGCAGATCATGGCTTGGGTGTTGTTTAGTCGCCCCTGAAAAACCCCAACCAGCCAATCACCGCAACGGGTTTTGGGCGATACAGGCGTGCGAGGACTGCCAGTTTTCGCTACGCTGAGCGCTGGTTTCTGGCAATTTCTGCCCATGCATACACGCCGTTGTGCAGCCGAGGACAGACCCGCCGACGAGTTGTTCCGTTCGCGCCTGGAGAATCAGATCGATCTGCGGCATCCGCTGGCGCAGCTGAGCCAACGGATGCCGTGGACGGCGTTGGAGCAAGCCCTTTCATCGCTCTTGCCGGCCACTCCGGCCGGTGGCGGTCGGCCTGCATTGCCGGTGCGGCTGATCGCTGGTTTGCTCTACCTCAAGCACGCCTACGACCTGTCCGATGAAGCGGTGTGCGAGCGTTGGCTGGAAAATCCGTACTGGCAGTTTTTCACTGGCGAGGTCGTGTTCCAGACGGGCTTGCCGTGCGATGCCAGCTCGCTGACGCGTTGGCGGCAGCGGCTTGGCGAAGCGGGGATGGAAGAGTTGTTGGCGCACACGATCAATGCCGCGCATGCGATGCAGGCGGTGGATGGGCGCGCGTTGTCGCGGGTGATCGTGGATACCACGGTGCAGGAAAAGGCGATCGCTTATCCGACCGACAGCCGGCTGTTGGAGGTGGCGCGCAAGAAGCTGGTGCTGCTGGCCAAGCGGCATGGCGTCGCGCTGCGGCAAACCTACGCGCGGCAAGGTCCGGCCCTGAGCCGCAAGGCAGGCCGCTATGCGCATGCGCGCCAGTTCAAGCGCATGCGGCGCGTGCTGCGGCGTCAACGCACGGTGCTGGGGCGGGTGTTGCGCGATATCGAGCGCAAGCTGGACCAGGTGGACAGCAGCGTGGGCGAGCGCATCGCGGTCTGGCTGGAACGTGCGCAACGGCTGTACACGCAGCGCCCGAAAGACAAGCAAAGCTCTACGCCCTGCATGCCCCGGAAGTGGAATGCATCGGCAAGGGCAAGGCGCGTCAGCCGTACGAATTCGGCGTCAAGGTCGGCATTGCGGTGAGTGCCTGCAAGGGATTGATCGTGGGCGCGCGCAGTTTTCCTGGCAATCCGTACGACGGCGACACCTTGGCCGAGCAGTTGGAGCAGGCACGCGCGTTGCTGCAGGACGTGAACGTAGAACCGACGGTGGCGATCGTGGACCTGGGCTATCGCGGGCGCGAGGTCGCTGGCGTGCAGGTCCTGCATCGTGGCAAGGCCAAGACGCTGACACGACGGCAATGGCGCTGGATCAAACGCCGGCAAGCCGTGGAACCGGTGATCGGACATTTGAAACAAGACTGCCGGCTGGATCGTTGCCGGCTGAAAGGGGCACAAGGCGATGCGCTGCACGTCCTCGGCTGCGCCGCCGGCTACAACCTGCGCTGGCTGCTGCGCTGGATCGCGTTTTTGCGTGCCTGGATGCGGGCGATGGAATGGCCATCCTTGAGCCACGTGCCGCTGTCACCGGCGCTACTTGATGCTTGAAGGGGATTTTTCAGGGACGACGAGTTAAGGCAATGCTGGGCGTCGGTTGTTGCACGCCACAGCGAATTCGGCGAGGACTTGCCCGCGCCGATTGCAGTGTGGAAACCGTAGCTCTGCAACCGGCACGGTGTTTGTTATTGGTCGGCGCCGATGACAAACAGCGGGTCGGGACTGGCCGGCTTGCCATTCCCATCGATCACCCACACGCCCCAATGCGTGACATAGAAAGCCTCACGCTTGTTGACGTCCTTGGACTCAAAGCCGTCGAACGTCGCGAAAAATTCACCCCAAGCCAACACCAGCTCGCCGCCAACGGTCCAGGTGAGCGAGCCGGGAAGGGGCCGGCCCGGCCCCTGGATTTCGCCGATCAGGTTTCGGGGAAGGCACCGGTCATCCCGTATGCCTTCGTCGTCCCAGCCACGACTTCGGTGAGGCGAAGCGAAGCGGAGCGCTCCCCGCCAAACTTGCTTCTACAGTCACTGCAGGAGAACGACATGGGTCTATGCAATTCAAAGCCGAGCGTGGCAGGATCACCTGCGCGTTATACAACCCACGCCACAGAGGCGGATCTAGGATCACCCTCATCTTCTCATCAACCAGCAGCTTCAAATGCAGGAGCATTCGATGGTCTAAGCGGGCGCCCGCCAAGCTTGTCTCATCATCGACTGGCAAGGCGAGCCGGGCAATATACCCTAAATCAAGTTTCTATAGCTGACTATCAATCAGAAAGAGGACACCCTAGCAATTCAATAAAAGATCGTAGCGGATCCTTGTTCCCATGGGTTCGTGTCGACGGTGTTGATGCGGGATCCCCGTACAGCTTTGAGATAGATAGGTCCACTACAGTCAAAGTGGCAGGATTCAACGGCCTGACACCTAACCATGAAGGAACACGTCACCTCTACAGCGCTGGAACAAGCCAGGTGAACATGCCGGTGATCACCGACAATATGACCGCCTGCATTGCGGTCGCATGCGCCGCGGAAAGAATCGATCCTTACACAGGCGAACGTATGCCCGGCGCGAAGGTTCGAGTATTCCATCTCCTGCCTTTTAATCACGAAGAGCTCATGCCGGAAAACGTTATAGCATCCATCCGCGATTATATATGTGACGTCAGAGCCAATGACCTGACAATGCGCGTCGCAATGTATGGAGGAGATCGAGACGGTGATTTCTCAGTGGGCACGGCAGAGGCGCTGGGGCGTTTATTCGAGGATGAAGGAATCCCCGTTGAATTCAATGAAACATGCGCGAATCGCATTTCAGACGGGCTGCTCGGTGCCGTCATTCTAAATGACAATTCAACCCAGTTCATAAGGCATTTGGTTGCTGCCTGACATAAATTCACTGACTAGATATCTTTTTGCGAAAATAATTTGATGGATTTTTCAGAGACGACTACTTGGCGATGGCCACCTGGGCCAGCACGCTGGCATCGGCCTAGCTGTTTGATCCCAGGCTTTGATGGTGCACTATTTTCCCTCGATTGGAAGGAAGCACTATGGGCCAGGTTCTACACGGGAGCGCCACTACGACAGAGGCGATCCGTCGAGCGATACAACATAGTCAAGAGAGCCTGAGAGCGCTGTCCAAGCGCTACGGGATCAATCAGAAGACGGTGGCGAAGTGGAAGAAGCGTAGCTCGGTTGCCGATTTGCCAACCGGGCCGACGCAGCCGTGTTCCACCGTGTTGTCCGTTACGGATGAGGCGGCGATCGTCGCTTTCCGCAAGCACACGTTGCTGCCGCTGGACGACTGTCTCTACGCACTACAGCCGAGCATGCCGCGTCTGACGCGCTCATCGCTGCACCGCTGCCTGCAACGCCATGGCATCTCGCGGCTTCCTGAAATCAAAAGCGACAAAGCCGCCAAGAAGCGTTTCAAAAGTTATCCGATTGGCTACTTCCACATCGACATTGCAGAGGTGCAGACGGCCGAGGGCAAGCTCTATCTGTTCGTGGCCATCGACAGGACGTCCAAGTTTGCGTTCACCGAACTCCACGCCTCGGCCAACAAGCTGGTTGCAGCGCAGTTCCTGCGCAATGTGATCCAGGCAGTGCCCTACACCCTGCATACGGTTCTGACGGATAACGGCATCCAGTTCACCAACCGCAGTTCCGACCAATATGCCTTCCCCCATATTTTCAGTCGAGTCTGCGAGGAGCACGGCATCGAACACCGCTTGACCAAGATCAAGCATCCCTGGACCAACGGGCAGGTCGAGCGGATGAATCGGACCATCAAGCAAGCCACTGTCAAACGCTTTCACTACGACGATCACGCACAACTGCAACAGCATCTGACCAACTTCATCGACGCCTACAACTACGGTCGCAGGCTCAAAGCATTGAAGGGTCTGACGCCGTACGAATTCATCTGCAAGCAGTGGACATCCGAACCCGAGCGGTTCAAGGTGGACCCGATCCATCTAATGCCGGGACTGAACACCTAGCCGCGTTCGATGATCGCCGCGGCCACCGGCTCGGCTGCCACCTGCTCACAGGCCCGGCAGGCGTACTGCGGGTATGTGACGGTCGCGATGTATTGACCGCTTTCGTCGGCCGGGTCGCCAGCGGCAAGCTCGTCATGATTTGCGTGATGCGGTCCAGGCGGATCCATCGCCATTGACGCCCGTCGGTGTCGTTTGGCATGCGTCCTTCCGCGCGCGGCAGCGCGTAGATCCACAAGGGGGCCGGCGCGGGGTTGAATGTGATGCCGAAGCGGTTCTGCGTCATAGCGTGTGCATCCGGTGTTGGTGGTTAGCGGTCATGCGCCGGCACCCACGGTGCGGGCGGCCTTGCGGGTGCGCGGCAAGCCGGGCAATTTCAGCTGCGCCCGATCGCTGGGCAGGATCTTCGCGGCGACGGTGGCCACCGTCGCCGCGCCGGCCGGCTTCCTGGCCGACTTGGGCTTGGCGGGTTTGCCCTCGCGCTGGAGCTTGGCCAACGCCTTCAACGCGGCAGGGCGGCCGCGTCGGTAGACCTTGGGCGCGCGCACGTAGTTGGCCGGCAACACCTCGAACACGGTCACGCCCAGCGCCAGTAGCTGGGTGGCGGCGGTGTCGAGCGAGGCAAACACGCGTGGCTCGCCACGCTGGCCGGTCAGTTGCTTTTCGGTTTGGCCAACCCGCACCATCACGGTGTAGCCGCCGACCTGACCGACCAGCTGCACGGTGCGCAGCACGCCGGCACTGGCGAGGGCGGCCAAGGTGGTGATGGAAATGGGCGATGTCATGATCGACCTATCAAACAGTGATGTTTGATGGTCGATCATTCAAGGCCGCGCTGCAAGCACTATCGCAGCGAGGCGCCTGGCGCACATAACGGCCAATTCCACGCAGTGGCACGATGGCTGCCTGGCCCAGCAGGGCGGGCGGGCAGTCGCATGACGGGGGTTTATGCATCCTTGCATCGCCCGGGCGCATCCGTTAGGCTAGCCTCACCACTCCTCCCCTGTCGCCCCATTCAGTTGGGTAACGGCTTGGGACGAAAAACCGCCGCAAGGCGGTTTTTCATGTCTGCAGGAAGCTCCGTGTGACCATCGCCAAAGCGACTGCCGTCTACACTGTTTCCTGTGACTTAATCGCGCGGAGCGTGCAACAGTAGATGCACGCGGTTCATTCAACGCTGCTGGTCCAGCAACTGAGTGCGCACGGCAGCCATGCAGGGCGTCTTGCTGGAGAGGTGCATAAGCAGGGAGTCGTCAGGTGTCACGGCGATGAGCTTTACCTGGTCGCTGCCATTACGCCTGAAATCGGCCAGTGTCTGCTGTGCAACGCTGAAGGGCACTACATTGTCTTGCTGCACTCCGCATAGCAGTGTGGGCGTGCGCGGGGTCCAATTGACCAGATCGTTGCGCATGAGATCTTTGATGAACGCGTTTTTGGCGTTGCTGACGACGTCGCGCGCGAACTCCGGCTGAAACACGTCCTTGACGTCGGTCAGTTGTTCGAGCCCAAGCGTGATCGCATCGAACTTCCCGGGGAACAGACGCTCGACCTTGTTCGCCAATGGCTGCTGAAACACCTGCATGGGTGTCGTGTAGAGATTGGAGTAGGTGTGCTGCATGCCGATCAAGGTAAAGGTGTTGAGTACGAGCGTGAGCGTGTTGAGTCCCTCGGCCTTGGGGCCGCCCCAGTTTTTCAGCACGGTCTTGGAGAGGGAATAGGGCCCGGAGATAGGACCACTTGCGACCAGGTTGAATTCGCTGGACAGGTGCAGCTCGATCTCGCGTTGTGCAGCCATCACGGCGTGGGCACCACTGGAAAAACCGGAGAGCATGACCTTGCCCGAAAGCGGCGCATGCTGCTGTGCAAGCAGGACACGCGCGGCGCGTAGCGCATCCACGATGGCGCTGGCTTCAGGTGCGGCTTGAAGATGGGGTGCAAAGGGATAGCTGGACTTGCCAATGCCTAAGTAGTCGGTCGCCACCACAGCATACCCTTGTGCCGCAAACTGGCTGATCACCTCATGGTTGCCGCGCGATGCGCGGAATCCTTCTGCCTGCGAACTGTTCCTTTTCAGCTGTGCGCCCTGTCCCCATCCCAGCAGGGGATACGACGTCGCACAGTTGATGCCGGAGGGAATAAGCACGGCGGCGGAAGCGGTTGTGGGTTCGTCATGCACGCCGATGGTCGCGTAGACGATTTCCGCGACGCTGACGTCGCAGCGTGGTGGTGGAGCGTCGCCCTGTTTACCCAATTGTTTGGCGATCTGAGCACTGGTAAAGGTGGTCAGTACGCGACTGCTGATGACATCGCCGCGTTGAGTTGCCGCAGATGCCATATGGGGCAGCGCTACAAGTGTCATTAGCGCCAGCCGGCTCAGAGCGTGATTAAAAGTAATAATTTTCATTAAGTAATTTTCCCTTCATTAAAGTAGCGCCGCTCTGGGCACCTTGTTAGAGTTGCGGCTTTAAATGATGGTGAGATGTGTGATCGCCGTTGAGGGATGCAGCAATGCCGGGTTCCACTGTCCTACAAATGCCCCATAGTAATGAAGCGCCCGGGATTCCCGGAGCGGTTCACTATAGTCGATGCCACCTGCTCTTCAACCAAGGTAAATGCGCATGTTGCGATTGAACGGGTTACGCGTGTTGTTACGGACGCTGGCGGCAATCGGCGCTTTGCTGACAACGGCATCGGCGTCTGTCATTCTCAGAAGACGACTGCACGGAATGTCAGGAGTCGGCTGCACTAGTGGATTGCAGCGCGGCGTATAGAGCCGTCTTGCTCACCTTGAGCCGTGTAGCGGCCTCTCGGGCATTAAGCCCGTTGGCGATGTGCTCCCGCGCTCGCTGCAACTTGTCGGCGGTGACAACCGGCTTTCGCCCGCCCTTCCGCCCGCGTGCGGCGGCAGCGGTCAGCCCGGCCTTGGTGCGCTCGCGGATCAAGTCGCGCTCGAACTGGCCCAGTGCGCCGAAGACGTGGAAGATGAGCCGTCCGCCCGGCGTGGTGGTGTCGATGCTTTCGGTCAGCGACCGGAAGCACCATGCATGCCCCAACCGACTTGGGGGCCTGCAGACCGCCGCGCATCAATTCACGGAGTTCGAGTTGGATCATCCATTCGCCATTGATGACAGAATTTCACATAACGGCAATGTGCTTGCCTGCTCGCAATTACCATTCGGGTGTCAGTCCATAAACACTTCAACGACACATACTCGACATGCCAATCGGTCAAACAAACTTTCCAGGAATCTATATTTCCACTCAGACAAGCGCCCGGGAAGAGCCATACAAGACTCAGGTTGAGTCAGCGCTTGAGAAGATTGCGGCAGGCAGCTCGGGCAGCGCCCTTCTTCAAGGCCTGAGCGCTATTAGCGCTCGCAAGAATAGAAAAGTGACCATAGCGGAGATAGGCGCTGAAGCGCAGCCCAACACCAGAGTTGTCCTCAGCGCGAGCGAGGTCGAAAAATATGATCCAGAGACTTTCGCCGATAACCTAGCGCTCGCCAAGGAACGAGCAAGAAAAGGAAAGGGATGCAACGCCATCATAGAATGGAGCCCGCATAGTAATATCGAACTGAACTCAAACGGCTCCCCTCTTCGTCTTGGCTCCAATCCTGAGGAGTCGTTTGTAGTTCTTGCACACGAGCTTATCCATGCTCAGCATCTATTGGCAGGCACGTCGAAAGCCTACAAGGGTGGAGATCGCTACGACGAAACATCCGAAGCCGGTAAAGAGGAACTCAGGGCCGTCGGCGTCGGAAAATACGAATATCGAAAGACCAGGCAACCGAGCGAAAACTCGATCAGGCAGGAGCATGGGCTACCGATCCGCAAAAATATAAGCCTCACGGCAGGTGAGGCTGCATATCGGTCAATTCCCATGCCCTTGAGCGCAGTGAGCGGCCCACACACGCTTGACGGTGGTGATGCTCGCGCCTGCCAGGCGCGCAGTGTTGGCGATGGTCTCCCACGACCGCGCAAAGCGACGATCCGAGCATGTATGGCCTGATCGGCCGGGCGGCCACGGTATTTGTCTCTGGCCTTCGCCAGCTCAATGCCCTGACGCTGACGCTCGCGACGGTCCTCGTAGTCGTCGCGTGCGATCTGCAGAGCGATGCGTAACAACATGTCCTGCATAGATTCGAGCACGACCTTTGCCACGCCTTTCGCCTCTGCCGCCACTTCGGAAAAGTCGACGACGCCGGGAACGGCGAGGCGTGCACCCTTGTCGCGGATAGAAGCCACTAGGCGCTCGGCTTCGACCAGTGGCAAGCGGCTGATCCGATCAATCTTCTCTGCAATGACCACTTCCCCGATTGCAGATCCTCGATCATGCGCAGCAACTCAGGGCGATCGGCGCGCGCACCAGAAGCCTTCTCACGATAGACGCCGGCGACGTAGAAGCCGGCGGCCTTGGCCTCTTGGACAATCGCGGCTTGTCGCGTGAGATCCTGGCCATCAGTGCTGACGCGCTGGTAGATCCGAGCAACCTTGAAGGGTGCTGCAGGAGCACGTGCCATCAAATGCTACTCGCCAGAGCGGCTGGGGTAGGAATCACGTCGGACATGGAGGCCTCCTGCGTGGCCTTTTTGGGTATACCTAAACGTACCATCAATTTTAGGGGTGGTCCAATATGTTTTTGTGGACTTAAACGGACCACCTAAAATGGGCCAGCCTAAATGGACCATTCAATGTTTGAGCGGGCAAAAAAGCCCCGCCGAAGCGGAGGGTCGGCACCTGGCTAGAGGAGCTGCCCGTGATAGATCGCATATGCCGCCCACAGGCACAGACCAGCGAACGCGAAGTTCCCCGCTGCCATCATCAGGCGAGGCCACATGCCCGAGCTGCGCAGCCGGCGAAGGAAGTTCATGGGGTCCCTCCTGAGTTGTGGCCGCGCGCCTGGTCACTGGCAGCGAGGCTGTATTGAATCGCAAGCGCGCGCCATGCGTCGCGCTCGTCGTCCGACTCAGCTGCATCGGCGTACTGTTCCGCAAGCTCAGCTTTGTCGGCGTCGGGAATATCGGATAGGAAGAGATCAGCAATGCTGTTCATTGATCACCCTGCGCGCCGATCGCTTCGGCTTTGTCGAGCTGCCACATCGAGGCGGAATAGTCTGGAAATGCGGTGCGTCGCAATTCGGCCACTGCTGCACGGTGCAGCTCGTGCGGATCGTCGGACGCACTGACCACATCCACATAGCCATCGTATTGCGCAAACATACCGCTGCGAGTGCGCATGTGGCAGCGGTAGCGTTGGAATGATTGCTCTTGCATGTCGTCGTCGTGCATGTCGTGGCTCCTCGGCTTATTGCTGTGAATAGACGGGGCCGCAGCCCCGTCCAGTGCCAGTCTTAGTTTTCGATGTCGTACTCGGCAGCCTCACGGGTGCGATACAGGTAAAAATCGTCCCTCTCCCGGCCGTTCTTATAGGTCTTCCGGATGATCCACCAATCCGGCTCAGTGCCGGCAGGGGTGTCACGGACGGCAGGCTCATCGTCCAGGTCCAAAAACTCTGTCACACCGACGGCGCGAAGCGCGGCCAGCTCCCAACCCTCTGCGTCATCCGCCTCGTCCATAAACTGACGCTCATCAGGCTCGGCATCTAGCCAACTCGCGGGCTGCTTTTCATGCTCTTGGTTTGGGTGATGCATGGCATTGCTCCGGATGTGGTGTGCGGTGTCTTGGCACACCGACATAATACCGATTTGCATGCTTGCATGCATGCATGCAAGCTGTCATGCATGCAATTGCACATCCTATTCTTGGAACACTCGCGGCAATGCCGGGGGTTGTTGCACCTGGTCGATCGCTGCGCCTGGTCCCCGGCAACGCTCCACACCTGGTCGCTTCCGAAGCCGGCCACCGTCCCAACGGCTGGACACATCACCAGCTCCACACCTCACTCCCTGCTGACCCGCTGTTGAGGATCTGTCGTGCGTCGTGCGTCCTCAGTGGCATGTGGCTGCATGACGCGGCGGCTTCTGCAAGCGGAGCGCGCCGGGGCGAGGATTAGGGCCGACTGGCGATGACGCGGCACGCGGCATCGGTGCGCAGCACCCCAAGCCGGTGACCGCTTGCGGTCACGCCCCCGCCTGTAGCTGCTGACGGTGCCCTTTACGCCGTTTTGGTCGTTGGAAATACAGCACGCCATATCGCGTAACCGAAAAACCCGAAACTCATCGGCAGGGTCAATGGAGTCAGTGCGAACGGCACACCCAGCAGGAAGATCGCCACGTTTCGTAGAACGCCCTTGTTTCCTTGCCCTGTTACTTTGGACATGACGATGATCGGGATCATGGCCGCTCCCAAACACACCAGGGTAGCGCCAGATACCGCGTTGGGCTCACCTCGCCATCTGCAACCAGGAACGGAGCTGTCTGCGCCAGAGCGTCCGAGAACGGCGTAGCACTGCTCCTAGCGACAAACGCAAATTTGATGAGTGTCGGGATGTCTTTCATGGTGCAAATTCCGCCAGTGCAGAGCGATGGGCGATAGGGTTTGCCGGATAAGTCAGCGCCGCGGCGAGACTCCACCCAGCGTTCGTGCCGAACCAGCAATAGGCACCGTAGTGGGCTGAGAAGTAGACCGGGTGACCTTCAACCACTGCAACTGGCACGCAGTCACTTGCACTGTCACAGGATTCTTTACGCAACGCTATGCTTGCGGATCGGTGTAGCACTTCCTCTCGCGTTGCATTTTTCGGCATTTGGAGGCCGTCAGAAGGCGCGTGCGGACGCGCAGTGCGGTAGCGCTGCCATTCGGGCAGCGGAAGGGCTTGTGCATGCGTCAGAACAGCATCGAAGAAGGAATCGAAAGCGTCTACACAGTTCTGATATTCACTTACTGAGTCGTCGTCGTTCATGATCTAGCCTCTACGATTTTTGCCAGAATTCAAATCGCAATAGCGCGCCGTCAGCTAATGCAGTCTCAAGGCGCAACGGCCCATAGTAGGAACCGAACGCGACGCGATCAGTTGGTTGCGGGGGTGCTGACCCTGGCAAGTACAGTGGAGAGTCGCGTGCGATGAAGTGCACGAACCCTTCCTCTACGTCCACATCAACAATTTCGGGAGGCGAGCCGTATGGGTCTTGAAACCAATAATAGCCACTGCTCATGGGCTGGATCGGCATGCGGCCTGGTGCCTCGGCGTGGGTGATCATTGGACGGACCTATGCTGCGGCAGCTGGCGCTCCACAGCTTCCAGCTGTGGCAGCAGCGCTGTGGCGACGCTCGCCGCGTCGCGCCAAAACGTGCCGCTGCCGCACGCACTGACGCCGCTCGCATTGATGGCTCCGGTGATGTCGAGAATCGGCATTGGGCCGATGACATGCCGATGCACCGCGCCATCGGCGGTGTCCACTGCGTAGATCCGCCACGGTCGCGCGTCCACCGCCGTGGACGTGACAAACAGCTGCTCCCACGTCTCATCGTTGGCGAGCGTGTCGTACATCTTGCTTTCCCCGCCGGGATGTCGGGTGACTTCTAGATACCACTGCCGTGTGTGGCATTGCGGGCAAGCACCGAGCATCGCCATCGAGATGCAGGGCGCGCCGTCGGCCTGGCGGGGTGCACGCGGGATGGCATCGCCATCGTCGGCAAGATGGGTATCGGGCGCGGTCATTGCTATGTCGTTTGGGTATGCCGTCGCCAGCAGCATGTTGCAGCTGACACACCGGACGGTGGTGCTGACGGCCAGAACCGGTGGAAGCATGGGGGCATTGGCGATAGGCGTGTTGGTCATCGTGCAATCTCCAAGTCAGACAGCAGGGGGTGCTGGGCTGGCGGTTGCGCCAGCTCGCCAGCGTGGCGCGTGCGATCACGCGACCGATCAATGGGCCAAGCACTGCAAACAGCACCGCAAACAACACGCGGGCAACTGACCACTCGCCAGTGGTCACCATCGGATAGATCAGGGGAGCGGCGCTAGCCAGCAGCCACCGGCTGCGATCATGCCCTGACCAGCGTTAACGCGGGATGGCGCAGGAGCTTCATTTAGCACCTGCCCCGGTAGCGTCGGATGCGGCAAATAACGGCCATCTGAAACTCCTGCGTGTGCTTAGGTGTGCAATGTGTGTACACAGCCACTTTACCGATTTGCATGCTTGCATGCAAGCATGCAACAAGGCATCTATCACGCTTTGGCTTTCGGCTTCCTCGCGGCTTTGGTGGTCGTCTTCTTGGCGGGGGATGCCTTAGGCTTCTTGGGCGCGTGGAGGTCAAGGAATGCGCCCAGCGCGGCACGTGCGCCTCGCTGCTCGTCGGTCAAGGTCACGCCCTTCTCGGCGGCCAGCTTCACGGCGTAGGCCAGCTGCTTCTCACTGGGCGGCAAATTGCCGTAGGTAGCGCTGTGGGCATCTAGGAACGCCTGCACGGCCACGTGGGAGCTGACGGCGTTGGCCGGCAGCGGGACGCCCAACTCCATTGCGATGAGCTGGGCATAGCGCAGCTGGCCTTCGCTGGGCACGCGGTTAGCGGCAGCCTTGGTCGCATCGCCCCGCACCGCTTCGATGATGCGGGTGACGTTGGCGGCGACCTTGGAAACGAACTCATCGCGCGCTTCGATCGGCACCAAACCACGGCGCAGCTCGTCCAGCTTTTCCTCCCACAACGCAGTAGTGGCGGCGTCGGTGATCGGCGCCGGCAGCATGGCAATCAGCTCACGCGCCAGTGGCGTGCTGACGATGAATTTGCCTTGCGGCTCCAGGTAGCCGCGCTCCAGCAAGTTCTCAATGATGTCTCCGCGCGTGGCCTCGGTGCCGATGCCTGCGTTTTCCTTCAGGCGTTTACGCACTTCGGGGTTGGTGGCGAACTTGCCGACATCGAGCATGTCAGCGATCAAGTCGCCTTGTGTATAGCGCTTGGGCGGTCGCGTCTTCTTCGGCCGTAGTGCGGCCGCAGCGACAGTGCAGCGCGTGCCGTCCTGGATGTCAGGTAGCGCAGGGGTGGCAGTGTCGTCCTCGTCCTCGCTGTCCGGGTCCGTGCCAAATACGGATTTCCAACCTTGGCTGGTGGGAACGCGGCCAGTGACAGTAAACGGCACACCGCCGGCATCCAGCGTCATGCGTGTTTCGTTGAACGTGTAGTCCGGCAGCAGCGCAGCAAGGTAGTGCTGCGCGATCAGCAGAAAGGCGGTTTGCTCGTCATCGCTGAGCGTGCGGCTGGCGAGCGGCACACCCGTGGGCACGATGGCATGGTGTTCTGCTTTGTCTTTTTCCATCTTGGCGCTGTTGAAGACAGTGGGCCGGATGGTGGGTTTGTTGACGGTCAGTGCTGCCACGTGCCGCGCCAGTCCTGGCACCTGGGCGAGCGTCTCCAGCACACGGGGATTTCTGCTTCCTGCTCATTGGGTAACACCATGCACGGCGTGCGTGGGTAGCTGGTCAGCTCCTTGTCGTACAGGCTTTGCGCTATGTTGAGCGTCTTTTGGCGCTCCATCCAAATCGCCGCGAGGCCAGCTGCTGGAAGCGCGACAGCGTCATCAGGGCGGGGGCTTCTGCGACTTGCTTTCGTGGGCGACAGCGAGCGGTCCGCTGGCTCCGGTGGCGGCTGCAATGATGGCTTCGGCGTCGGCGCGGGCGAAGATCCGGCCCTCATCCACGGGCGCATGCGTCAACACCACACTTGCGCCAAGCGCTGTTTGTGCGGTGATTTCGATGTCGTAGTAGGTCGCCTCGCGGAACGCCTGGATGGCCGCATCACGGCGCACGACCAAGGCGAGGGTGGGGGACATCACGCGTCCCACATGGCGCGGCCCTTTCCCGCCAGCGGCACGGGATCGCAGGGTGTAGGCGCGGCTTAGATTCATGCCCATGAGCCAGTCGGCGCGCGAGCGTGCCTGGCTTGCCCAATACAGCGGCTCGCTGCTTTCCCTGGCCGCAGATTGGCGATCGCCTTGGTGAGGCTTGCCGCATCGAGCGCGGAGTACCACAGCCGGCGCACCGCTCCGCGATAGCCGGCGTGGTCCAGTAGCTCACGGGCGATTGCTTCGCCCTCGGCTCCGCAGTCGGTGGCGATGACGATTTCGGTCGCCTTGGGGATGTTGGCCAGCAGCACGGCCAGCTCACGCTCCTTGTCAGCAGTCGGTTGGTATTTCCATGTGCTGGGGATCATGGGCAGGACGTCGAAATTCCAGGCTTCCCATGCTTTGTCGTAGCCCGGTGGGGCGACTTGTTCCAGGAGGTGGCCACGTGCCCACGTGACACGGCCATCGTCGGTATCGATGTAACCCTGACCAGGTTTTGGGTTGCCCAGTAGCGGGGCGATGTTCTTGGCCTGGTCGCGCTTCTCGCAGATCCACAGGCGCATGGTCAGCCCTCCGAGTCGTTGGCAGCGCTGTTTGGATCTGCCGGCGGATCGGTGGGCAGCAGCAGCCAGAACGTCGCCAGCGAGACAAAGCCGATGGCGACGGCGGCGGCCGGCATGGACAGCCAGAAAAACAGGATGGCGGCGAGCATGCCAACGATCACAATGCTGGCGCGGGCTGGGCGTGACCACTGCGACATGGCGTAGAGCATTTCGCCAATTCGGTATCCCAGGCTTTTTCGGATGCGTTCATGAACTAACTCCGGCGGTTGTCCGATGCGACCACGCGAGGGCGGCCGCATCGGTTCAGGGCGTCACGGTGCGGTCATGCGGCCGGCTTGGCTTGCTCGGCGAGGTACTTTGCGAAATCGCGGTTGCCATCGAGCGCATGCTCGATCAAGGCAACGGCGGCATCGTTCCAGTCGGGTTTTGCGCCCACGGTGTGGGCGTAGAAGTCGCAGAAGGCCTCCACGCGCTTGATGAGTGCAGGATCGAACTGCAAGCGCTTGGTGACGCGTTCGGTCTTGACTGGGATCTTCGGCAGTGCCGATGGTTTGCGGGCCATGTGGTTGTTCCTAGAGCGGGTAGCGGTTGGCTACGGCGGTGGTGATAACGACGCTGATCGTGACGCCCAGCTTCTTGGCGTACTTGCTGACAGCGTTGTGCAGGGGCACGGACAGGTGGAAGCGGAGGCGTTCGCGGTCTAGCTTGCGATAGATGCCGCCGGCCACAAGGGTTGTGGGTTGAAGCAGGAATTCTTCCATGAGTTGTTGCATAAACATTCGCCGGCTGAGTCCGGCGCGCTGTGCATCGCGGTCAATCGCTTTCATCTGCTTAGGGGCCACGTTCGCGACAACTTGTCGCCGAGCGGCTTTGCAGGCATAGCTTTTGGCTCCGTTGGGTTGATAAAGCCCTCGGAGTTTATCGATATTGCACACGTTAGATCGCGATCACGGGCCATAGGGCGACAGCGCCAAGTCTTTGTTGACCATCACCGCAACCCTTTGGCCTGGCCTGATTTCCAGCGTCGGCTGGATGTTGATGCTGCGTTGAAGCAGCTGTGCGCCGGCTTGGTTGATCTGCTGCGCTGCGCCCTGGGACGCGGCTTGACCGGCGTCACGCTGGAAGGAGGAAAAGCTATCCCCTTCGGCGGTGGCCACCGCCGCCGCAACCGTGCTGGACAGCAGCACGCTCGATAGCACCTTGCCCCAATGATTGTTCACCTTGTCCGATACGCCCGCGTAGCCCGACAGGTCCACGCCGGGCATCCCTTCCAGGTCCAGGCTAGACCCGTTCGGGAAGCGCAGGCGCTGCCAGACCAGCAAAACGCGGTTCTGTCCGAAGGTCACCCGCGAGTCATATGCACCAATCAGCACCGAGCCTTGCGGAATGATGACGTGGCGCCCGGTTGGGGTGTCATAGACCGGCTGTGACACCTGTGCGGTGATCAGGCCGGGTAGATCGCTGTTGATCCCGGTCAGAAACAGGGCAGGGATGAGCGTGCCGGCACTCACGACGGTGGGCGTGGCCGGCGAGGTGAGACGCGATTGCAGCGTGCCGGTATCCCGTTTCTCGTCCATGAACTGGCGTTTGTCATCTTGACGGTTTGCATCGTCGCGGGCGGTCTTGTCCGGTCCACCAGCTGCGGCGGCAGCCGCTGCGGCTTGGGCCAGTAGCTGTTGCTGCTCCAGCGCCTCGGGCGAGCTGGGCGGCAGCCCGCCAAATTGAGGCTGCCCACCGAACTGACCCGGATTGCCGGCTGCACCAGGGCCACCGCTTTGCTGGAAGCTGGTTTTCGCGTAGCGGGCATTGGCGGCCTGCTGCATGCGCTGTAGATCCTGTTGGGCGGCGAACTGCTGGGCCGCTGTTTGCGGCTGTGCACCGCCGCCGTAAGCCCGCGTGCTGGCCTGCTGTTGGGCCTCGTACTGCATTTGACCCACTTCCCCGGCATCGGTGGCCCCAGCTTCGGCGCGCGGTCTGCGCGCTGCTGGGCGGCCGTGGCGTAGTCGCCGGGCAACGCGTTGAACGCCTCGGGCTTGGTGGACATGTTTGCGGTTGGCTGCTGCTCCTTAGGCTTGTTCTGGTTTGGTTTCTGCATGAAGGCCTGCACGAAAGCGAATGCGATCAACACACCCGCAATGCCGGCGATGATGCCGACCTTCTTTTGTCCAGGGTCTTGATCTTCGGCTTTGGCGTTGCCAGCGGGATGGGTGCGTCCTGGGGCGGCTGATAGCCTTCGCTGGCCGATTCGCCAGTGACCGGATCGCGTTCGTCGTCAGCCGGGGTTCCGTTCGTGGTCTGCATGCGGCACCTCTGTGATTAGCGACGGCGGATCGTGATTGTTTGCTTGGCACCTACGCGGAGCTCGGCGCGATCAAACACCCGATCCACGATGTAGGTCGGTCCGGTGGTGCCGTTCGCCACACCCTTAACGCGGTAGTTGACCAGCAGCGGCTCACCCTTCTCGATCAGGAACAGCGCCGGGGCGTCGGTCGCATTGAGCGTGGCCGGCATGCGGATATAGGTCTGCGCACCGTCGTCAAAGACCTGCATGGGCTTCCAGGAATAGCGGCCGCCCTTGATGTCATAGTTGAAGTGAAGCGCATCCGGGGCCACGGCCACCGGCTCGACCGCTTCGCGCTTGGCCGCGACGGCTTGCTGCGCTTTCCAGGTGTCCATCGGGTACTGCCACGACACACTCGGCATGCTCCAATCGGCCACGCTGCGCGCAGTGACCAGGTAGGTGCGGCGATTGGTGGCAATGAACAGGTCGTTGGTCAGACCTGGCTCCACGGCTTTAAGTACCAGGTGCACTTGCTCGCCGGCATCGGTGCCGCTGGTGACCTGGCTAATCAGCCACCGCACCGTGTCCGAGCCATTGACTTCGCCGGTCAGCTGCTCTCCGGGCTGGAAGTCGATGACGGTTTGACGGCCTGCACCGACATAGATCGTGTATAGCGCACCAGGGCGATAGGTGAAGATCGTCTGCCCGCCAATGTTGGCGGTGCTGCTGCTGGACGGGGCTTGTCGCGCCTGGCCGACGTATTCGGCGACCTGGGCGCGCTGTTTGCTGTCGAAGTCGGACCGCGCTTTGGCAACACGCGGGGAGACGCGCTCCGGCGTCACGGGCGGCGGCACGTATGCCGGCGCGGGTGCAGGGCGCTGTTCGCCAACGGCGTTGCATTGGCGGTGGCGGTGCTGTTGTCGTTGAGCGCGCTGGTGATCGCGGGCACTTGTGGCGTGGTCTGCGCATTGGCAATGCCGGCGGACAACAGCAGCAGGGGCAGAAGAGAGGTCTTCATGGTTTGCATAGTGTTTGCACTCTTAGGCGAAAATTTTAGGGGTGCTACCGATGTCGCGCTGCCAATTGAAGTCCGTGATGAACAAGCCAAGCGGGTTCACCAGCTCGATCTTGGGATCTGGTGTGCTTTGCTTGACGGTGAACGTGGATGTCCACGTAGCCCGCTCTTTCACCTGGCCCTGATCGGTGAAACTGGTTTCGACCCACCGCACCTGGTAGCTGTCGGCCGACACGGGCACCACGGAGGTGACTTGCGTGGTGACGGTTTCTTGGCCGACCTTGCTCATGGTCGAACCAGGCACGCGGGCTTCGGCATTGAGCTTGTTTGCTGAGGCCGGGGTCATGAAGCTGTAGGCCTCGCTCCATGCCGACTTCACCACCACCGGATCAAGCGGCACGGTGCGCACCAGCTCCACCCAATGTTTGAGGAAGTAGCGAATCTCGGCCTGGCCGGGCGTGTAGTTGGGACTCGCATAGCCCACGACCTGGGGGCGCCATCGGTGTTGATGCGCGCGATAAGCGGCTTGGGCGGTGGCCGGTTGCTGAGGGCAATGAGGCCGCCAGCCAGCAGCACCGACAACGCGTAGCCGCCCACCGCTGCCCAGCGCCATGCGCGTTTGTCGCTTTCCGCTTTCTCAAGTTTGTCTGTCCAGCCCTTGCGCGCTGAATCGTGGTGTGGGGACATCGGCGCCGAGCTGGGACGCTGGCCGACGGGCGTTTGCAGTAGGTCTTTGGTGCTGCTCATGCGTTGTTAGCTCTCGTCGTTTGTTGGGGCAATCGTCGGGTTCCCACTACCGCCACTGCTGGTGGTTGTGGCTCCTTTCACAGCCGTGGTTGTTGCTCTGGCGACCGTTGCTGCGTCGCTGAATCGCTGCCTGCCCGCTTCCAGCCGTTCCGGCGATGGCGTGGGCGGCGCAAGCGGTGACGATGCGGTCGGGGAAAGACCGCCGCCCATCGTCACGCCCTGCGACCAGGCATCTTTCACGGCAGCGCCGGCATTGGTGACTGGCGAAGCGGCCATTCGGCCCGCTTGGGTCACACCGGCTGCGGCGTAGCTGGCACCAGCTGACACACCGCGATCGATGTTGGCGGCGGCAGCTGACCCGAACTTCATAGCGGCCTGGCCTAGCCGGGTGCTTGCGGCACGTTGAAGTCCAGCCGCTGCGGCTTGGCCGGCCGGCGTGGTGCTTGCGGCCATCAGACCAGCAATTACGCCACCACGCACACCCAGATTACTCAGTGCGGCCGCACCAGCTCCTGTGCTGTTGGCGGCGGCGGCACTGCCAGCGCCGTGGATCTGCCCAGCGGCTGTGATGGTCTTGGCTGCACTGGCTGCGCCCATGCGGCCCAGCGCGGCGGCACCAACGCCGGCACCGATCGCAGCTGCGCCGGCACCGATTGCCACGCCGGCCGCACTGCCGGCGGTCAATGACGGCGAGCCTGAGAGCAACCCGCCCGCCACTGCCGGGGCATGCACCGCGATGATTGCCATAACGAACGCAGAGCCGGCCAACAGCCATGTATCCATTGGCGCTGGTCCTGGGCTTAGGGTGAACGTGTTAAGCACCCCCCGTAGACGGCAATGATGAAGCTCAGGACCATCAGTTTGACGCCCTGTGCAATCACTGCACCGATGGCTTTTTCCGCAAGAAACGCGGTGTGGTTGCTCACTCCCCACGGCACCAGGATTAGGCCTAATACCGCCACCAGCGCGAACTCAATTTGTGTGAGCAAACAGGTGATCGCCAAGATGAAGAACGCGACCAGCACACACAGCTCCGCAATCGTGTATTGGATCACCACCGCCAATACGGCAATTTTCTGATACCACGGCCCTTTTTGGATGTGCGCCATTTCGTCCTCGATTGGCTTGATGACAGCCATTGCCTGCTCGAGGATGCGGCTAGGATCTTTGACCAATGGCGCGCCTGAGCCACCGCCAGCGAGGGAGCCGATTTGTGCGAGGCCGCTAGCGACGCCTTCCGTCAATGTCGGCCACGACGCCACCAAGAAGGCAAAGAAGCCGATCCGCAATAGCTTGCGAAGGAATGGCGCGGTGAAGTCCTCACCGCGCAATGCCCAGAAAAGCGACGCCAACGCAACCTCTATGGCGGCTAAGGTACCCAGGATTGCCGACGCGCGCGGCGTAATAATGCCGAAACCGTTTGAAAACACAGCTACGAAATTGTTGAGTAGCGCGGTCAGGAATCCGGTGGTGGTCGGGTCCATTACTGCCTCCTTTTAAGGCTAGAAGCTCGTCTTTGCAGCAGGCACAGTGGACTCCTGCTCACTTGAGGAAATCGACCTTGGCGGGAGGCACAGTGGACTTCTCGTAGGCACGACTGCGCGGCATCCCGACGCAATTTCCATACGCGCTGCAAGTCCCCAACTTGCTCCTTGCATCGCCGCCCGCACCCTTGCCGTATGCGGCATCGATCTGGTCTGAACATGCCTGATCAAAAGTCTCGAGTCTCTTGCACTTGTCCGGCAAACCTAATTTCTCGACGATCGGAATTGGTTGATCGCCGGGAATCGTGGCTGTAGCGAAGACACTGCCAGGAACTTGAGCGGTACGATCGCCGCCGCCGCCGGCGAGGGCCGCAGTAGCAAGCACGAGGGAGGCACGAACGCGACCGTTCACCACCACTCCCCAATTGGCTTGGCCGGCTTCACAGTCGATGGCGCGAAAGCGTCGGAACGCTTTTGTTTGCCGGCGGGCTGGCCTGGTGCAGGAGGGCATGCACGTTGAGCCGCGTCCCCATAAGCATTCGCCAGGACCAGCCGAGTCTTTAAATTGCTGCCTGCGCTCTTCCCGTAGGTGCGGTCGATCAACGCCCTGCATTCCTCATCAAACAGTAAATCGCATCCGCATTTGGCAGGTACGGTCTTGGGGAGTACTTCTGGAGCTTCACAGGTCAAAGTCTGTTCACAGGACTTTCCCGCAGGTTGCGCTGTGCAGCCTGCGAGGCTGACAGCAGCAAGCACGAGGGCGGCTAGGACGCGGGCGCTCACCACCACTCTCCAATTGGCTTTGCAGCTGGTTGGGTAGATTTCTGGAAGGCTTTTCGTTGCGATGGGCGTTATCGATGTTCCGCTGCGTTACGCGATCGCCCGCCATCTGCCGAGCCTGTTCCTCAAGGACGGCCTGGTTCATGGCAGCGGTCTGTGCGTTGAGCTTCATCATTTCCTGGCCGACCAGCATGTTGATCTGGTTACCGGCCTGCGTGGCAGCGAGGGCACCTGTCGCTGACTGCGAGGCCTGGCCCATCGTCTCGAACTGCTGGTTGGTGCTGTCCAGGGTGTCCAGGACGGCAGCGCCGCTGTACAGGGCGTCCTCCACGTTCTCGCGGCCCTGCGATTGCCACTGATCGACCATCGCGGAAAGCTGCTGAAAGGTCGCGTCATTGGTCACTTGGGGATAGCGCTGGGCGAACATGTCGCGCGTGTTCTGCAACTTCGCCATGCTCCCGCGCAGCTGATTGATGCTCTGCTTGTAGGAGTTGTAAACCTGCTGGTACTCGCCAAACACGTTGCGCGGCAGCGAGGCGAGATTGCGCCCTCGTTGGCAACCTGTTGGATCTGCAAGTTCCATTGATCTATCTGGGTCTTGTATTGCTGCACCTGCTTGGCGTAAGCCGAGATCTCCTGACTCTGCTGCAACAGCTGGGTCACTAGGTTGCTGCAATTGGCACACACAATCGCTTGCGCCGGGGGGCATAGACGGCGGAGCCGCCGGCAACAGCGATGCCGATGGCGACGGTGAGGGCTGCGGTGACGCGACGAATTTTCATAGCGTTCTCCATGCTGGGTTTAGGCTTGGATGGTGGTGTTGCTGGATGGTGCGGGACTGCTATCAACCGAGCGCACGAAGTCGAGCGCCCATTGCAGGGGCGAAGCCGTGCGCTGGCTCGCGGGTTTGCTCACTTGCGCCTGTTCGTGCTTGTTGACCAGGTGCGCTAAATACGCTTCGTTGAATTCTCTGGTGGTGCTGGTGGCGTTGCGGATGGCAATGGCTTCGCGCTGCGCCTCTTTTCCAGTAGCGCCGCAAACGGCCAGTGCCAACGGACCCAAGCCGAGCGAGAACAGCCGATTGCCCTGCGGGCTGGTCAGGTAGTAGTCGCGCTTGGGCGTGCTGCTGGCGAGGATGTCTAACTGCTTGTCGTTCAAACCGAACATCCGGTAGAACTTGGCCACCTCGTCGTTTCGGGCGCTGCTGTTGGGCAGGAAGATCTTGGTCATGCATGCCTCGATCAGCGTCGGCATGATCTTGGATTGCGCCACGTCGGCCAGACTCTGCGTGGCAAACCACACCGCAACGTTGGCCTTGCGCAGCACCTTGAGCCATTCGCGGATCTTTGCCGAAAACGCTGGGTGATCGAGGAACAGCCATGCTTCATCGAGCACCAGGAGGCTCGGCCGCTTCGCGTCGAAGCGCTGCTCCAAGCGGTGAAACAGGTAGGTCAACACCGGCATGACCACCTGGGGGTGTTCATCAATTCTTCCATTTCAAACGCGAGCCAGCTGCCCAGCGACACGTCGTCGTGCGTTGCATCCAGCAGATAGCCGTGCGCCCCGTCCACCGTGAACGGGTGCAAGGCCTCCTTGATGTCTGGATCTTGCACTAGCACGGTAAAGCCTGAAATGGTGCGTTGCTCGACCGGGCTGTCGTCTGCGCCCAGCTCGTTGAGCGCATCCCAGATGGCGCGCTTACGCTGCGGCGTCATGTCGACGCCTTCGCCCACGATGATGTCAATCAGCCATTCTTGCGCCCATGCCCGCTCCTGGTCGTTGTCCACGTGGGCCAGCGGCTGAAACGCCGGGCTGCTGTCACCGCCTAGGTCGTAGAAGCGGCCACCCACGTGGTCGGTGGTAATACGGGAGCTGCCGCCCTTGTCGAAGATGTAGACCTGCGCGGCTTCATAGCGACGGAACTGTGTCTCGGCCAAGTTGAGTAGCACCGACTTGCCGGCACCGGTCGGGCCGATGACCATCGCGTGCCCTACGTCGCCCACATACGTACTGAAGCGGAACGGCGTCGTCTCCCCGGTGACCACGAACATGTGCGGCGGGGCGTGGTCCAGATTCTGGTTGCCGGGGAATAGATCGTTCTGGCAATAGCGCGGCCCGGCCCACACGCTGGAACTCGGCATGGCATGGGCGAGGTTGAGGGTGGAGACCATCGGCCGGCGGATATTGTGCTGGGCGTTGCCTGGCACCGCGCCCAAAAACGCGTCAATGGCATTGCCATCGCGGGCTTCGTCAATGGTCACAAAGCCTAGACCATTGATTTCGCGCTCGACCGCGCGCAGCTTGGCTTCCAACCTTCGCGGATCTGTATCAAGCACGATCAGCGATTGGGTGAAGTAACCATAGCCCACCGCCTCTGCTGCGATTTCCTGCATTGCCGCGTTGGCGTCTGCCGCGTTAGCGAGTGCTTCCGGGTTTTCCAGCGCTGACTCCGACTTGCTCAGTAGCTCCTTCAAGATGACCATGAAGGACTTGCGGCCGCTGAACCACTCGCGCTGGATCTTCTTCATTTCCTTATCGGCCGTGGCCTTGTCCAAGGCCACCCAGCGCGTCACCCACCGGTAGGCCATGCCCATCCGGTTCAAGCGATCCAGAATGCCGGGGATGGTCTGCGTCGGGAACTGACGCACGGTGATGATGCCCAAGTGGTGTTTGCCCAGCTTCGGTTCTTTGCCACCGATCAGCGGGGTGTCGGGCAGCACGCGGCAAAGCTCTTGGGATACGTCACCAGGTACAACCGGGTGACGTTTGGTGCTGATTGTGTCGTGCAGGTAGGTCAGCAGCTCGGCGTCATCGAGCGCATGCACCTCGGGCAGGATGGCCGAGAAGGCTTCCAGGAGCCGAACGCGCTCCACCACGAACTTGTCGAGCCAATCGTTGATTGTCTGCCGGTCGCGGTTGGCCGCACTCTTGCGCTGCCCGTCCGGGTCCGTGAAGAACCAAGCGCGGGCTGTACTCTCCCGCGCCTTGGGCGGCAACCATCCGAGTGTGAAGTAATACGTGGTCTCAAAGTGAACGCCGGTCTCGGCGATCGTGCGGCGCTCTTCATCGATCAGATACGACATCGGATCGGGGAAGTGTTCGCCGCTGGGATAGTTGGTGCTGGGTGCACGCGGTGCGTCGATCTGGAAATACCAGCCGTCGCCAAGGCGGCGGAACAGGTTGTTCATCTGGGCCGACACTGCAATCAGTTCGTGCTTGGTCGCGGAGTCCAGGTCTGGCCCGCGATAGCGCAGCGTCGTGATCAACGACGCGTTGCGGTTCAGCACGACGCCGGGGGCGACCAGATACGCCCACGGCAGAACATCGCCAATGTCGGTGGGTTCGTTGCTGTATTTCGGAAGTCGCTGCATGGGTTGGCCTTCACTGGATGCCGCCGGTCAGTGATCCGCAAGGGCCGGACCACTGACCGGTAGCCCGCTATGCGCGGTAGTGGGTTTTCAAGCGGAGCGCGCGTTTCAACGCCTCCGGCCATTGCGTGTCGTACTTGGTCAGTAGAACCAAGCCGATGTGGATGACGATGTAGAACGGCAAGCTCCACCACGATTGCAGGCCAAGCACGAGGGCTGCAGCCGTCGTGAACGCGACAACGGCCATGTCGCGCGGAATACCTACAAGAAGCCTGGGTGTGGACAGTGCGCGGTGTACCGGCACCTCATAGCCATCTGGGTTGGTTTGTTCGTCCACGATCAGAACACCGCGCCGCCGCCGAAGCCCAGGAAGTTCAGGAAGAACGTGGAGGCTGTGAAGGCGATCGACAGGCCGACACAGACCATCATCAGTTTGCGCATGCCTGAGCCACCTTCGGAAAAGGCGATGCCCAAGCCACAGCTGATAATGGCGATGACGCCGATGGCCTTTGCGACAGGGCCGCTAATACTATTCAGGATCTGGGCTAGCCAGCCTTCCCACGGCATGCCGGTGCCGCTTGCGTAGGCGGCGGCCGGCAACAAGAAAAACGCCAGCGTGAGCAGCTGGAGAGTGCGAGTGTTGCGGAGCTTCATCGTCATGTCCTGCGTTGGGGGAAAGTTCTTTTTTACGTAGTGTGTATACATCTAGCACACCAAGCAGCGGCCCGGTCATTCGGCTGACAGAAGCTTGTAGACGTACCCTTCTGGCGTCTGCTCGACGCCCTTGACGCGCAGCACTTCACGCACGCGCCGCACCGCCTTGCGGCCCTCATCGTCGTCTACCGTCTCGAAACCGATGCTCACGATGATCTGCACCGTGCGGGCGATCTTGCGCGGAACGAGGGTCGGCAGGGAATCGTTACGTACAGGGCCAAAAACCGCCTAAGCGATTGAAACAAAATCATAATTTCCTTGTCCCGATAGCGGATCTCCCCGTCTATGGGGCCTGTTCAAGGACTTTCGCTGTATAGCTCAGCGGCGCCACTTCCTATCAAGGTCGAGATGGTAGTCGCCGAAGCGATTGATGTGGCTGGTCCGATACGGCGACAGGCCGGCCAGGATCTCGGGCGTCAGTTCAATCCCCTCCTTCCGCATCTCAGCCAAGGTGCGGCTCATGCCCTCCACGTTGTGGAGGATGATCATGTTGGCGACCAGCTGGCTGTACTTGATGATCTTGCGCTGCTCGTGTTGGACGTTCTCAGCAATGATCCCCTGGCTGCCAAAGAAGACCCACTTCACGAAGCCGTTGTACTCCTCGCTCTTGTTGGTCGCAGCATGGATCGTTTTGCGGATCTCGTTGTCATCAATGTAGCGCAGCAAGAACAGCGTTCTGACGGCCTTGCCAAGTTCCCGGAAGGCGAAGTACAGCTTGTTCTTCCGACTATAGGTGCCCAGCCGGCGCAGGATCGAGGACGCGGTGATTTTCCCCAATCGGATCGAGATCACCACCCGCAGCATGTCGTGGAGATGGGTCGCGATCAGTTGCCAGTCGATGCTGTCTCCGAACAGTGCCTGGATGTTCTTATAGGTCCTGCCAGGTTCGGGCCGGAAGAATGTCAGATCCTTGATGTTTCGTATCCTGGGCATCAGCTGGATGCCCAGCATGTGGGCCAAACCGAAGACCGGGTAGCTCTGCGCCTGCGTGTCGCCATGGACGATCTCAGGCTGTATGTCGGAAGTGTTCGCCAGCAGGCCATCGAGGATGTAGATGCCCTCGTGAACGCCACAGGGAATGAAGTGGCTGAACAGCGCCACGTATTTGTCGGACACGTGGTAGTAGCCAATGCCGCCGTAGCCGCCGTAGCGGATGTGGTACTCCGACAATAGGTTGTCCTCGTAGACGCTCCATTTGGTGCCATCTGCTGAGGCGCTCTTCCCGCTGCCCCAATAGCCCGGCAGGTCGAATTTGTTGTAGGTATTGATGACCTCCACGATGGCCTTCTCAAGCACATCCTCGGTCACATATTTGAGGTTCAGCCAAGCAACCTGGCGCCGGCTGAAGCCCTTGATCGACCGCGCCGTCTGCGTCGGCCCTAGGTTGCAGCCATAGCAAAATAGCGTGGTGATCACACGTCGCGGCAGATCTTCGACTTGGCTCTCGGTACCGGCGATCGGGCGGAAAAAACGGTGCAGATCCAGCCATTGGCTGGCATCGATTAGGACATCGACGATGCTGGATTCTGGAAGCCGTTCGGCGATGAGGCGATCAACGGTGGTAATCGCGCTGGAGACTTCGGCGCGTTGCCCCTTCCGCAGCACCAGGCGCCCCTCCAGGATGTCCGCATGCACGTTCTCCGGGAAACGCCCATCGACCTCATCGGCCAGGGTGGTCAATTGTGCGCGCAACCCAGCCACGAACGACGCGGCGTCGGTGGGTAGACCTGACACCTGGCCATAGGCTTCCAGTTCCTGCGCCAAGGTGGCTTCATCGACCAGCTGCTCGCGGTAGTCATCAAACCGTTCGCTGCTGGGAATGAAGAGATCTCCGGACTTCAGTTCGTCTTTGACCTGCACCAGCACGGCCAGCTCGAAGTATTTACGGTGCATCCAGCCGGCGCCTGCTGCGCTGGCCCGCTTGCCGAACACGTGCTGACGCCAGAGCTTGGACATCCAGTCAAAGTCCTTTTCCGGGTCCAGGCCGAGGGATGCGACCTCGATCAGCTCACGGCGTTGGTTGCGCAGCGACAGCACCGCTGTGATCAACGGCTCCATGCCGGCGTCGTGGCTGGTCGCCCGTAGATTCATCAGCTCCAGCCCATTGAACAGCAGCGGCCTGACCGCGCCATAGGGCTGCAGCATGAAAGGCAGGTAATTCTTCCCGGCGTAGGCCATATGTTCTTCGCATTCGGCCAGCAAGGTCGACACTTCCGCTTCCAGGCTGTTGTCGATGGCATCCACGCGCTGCCTATCGCTGCCGTCGAGCTGATAGGCCTGCAGGATCTCCTTGAGCTGGCCGATGAGGAAGTCGGCCCGCTTGGCATGTTCGAGCTGGTAAGCCAGCAGCTTCTGCTGGGCCGTGTTCTCCAGCCCGCGCACCTGCTTGATGAACAACTCGGCTGCATCATCCAGCGTCTTGGCGTGCTGGGCGCGAATGAAGATGGTGGCCAGCGCATAGCGCTTGTCCTCAGCCAATTCGGCCAGTTCGCTGGCGTCATAGGCCCGAGCCATTGCACGGAATTGCTTGAGCTTGGGCACCGGCACATCGATGGGAGGCAGTTGGTCAGCCAACTGCTGCAGCATGCGGATGTGCTGCAGATAAAAACGAACTTCCTTGTTGGTCGGCCGGCCAGGCTCGCGCTTGAGCGATTGCCAGCCAGTAAATCTGGAGCCTTCCGGTGCGCGCAGCAATTCGTCAATGAGCGTGCGTGTGGCAGGCGTCAGTGCGTGGCTGATGCTGCGGTAGTACCCCAAATTGACCCGCTCGCGTGCGCCAATGGCGGCCAGCTCCAAGGTGCGGAAGCCTGGCAGTTCGTAGCGGTGGTGCACCAGCTCTTCGAGCAGGACGTTCACGATGTCCGGGATAGTGTGCTTGGTCTGGGCTGCTCCGGTGGCCACTGTGTCCAGCCAAGACAACCCAGCTTTGTCCAAGGGACGCACCCCAATGAACTGCCGCAGCTGCGGCATATGCCGGCGCTGGCTGCCGGAGGCGTCATAGCGTTCGAGCTGGTCGGTGTCCAATACGCGCCCGAGTCGGGCGGCCTTGGCGATGTGCTTCCGGATCCGCTCGGGCACTTCGGCCAACACTGTGAAGTAACCCAAGCGCTGGAAGAGCTTGAGATGGATCAGTACCGCCAGTTGCGGACCCGGCTGGGTGGTCAGCTGCTTGGCGAATGCAATCTCAGCGGCGGTGGGGGTGTAGATCTCCTCCAGTTCCTTGGCGGTGGGATCAGGCTTCAGTCGCGGGTAGGCGGTCTCGTGAAGGGTAGCCATTGGATCCGGAGGTTATGAGGGGATCAATCCCAGTGCCGGCCGTCGTCTGTATTGAGAGACGCTTCCAGGAAACACTGGTGCGTATCGGCCATGCGGTGCATGTCATCGAGCAACGTGGCCAGGATTTCATCCAGATCCTGATCGGGATCGGTGGGAACAGTTAACCGGTACTCGCTGCTGGCGGTGTTCAGACGCACTGCCTGGAACGGAGCCAAGCAGATCTCTTCAATCCGGCCCCGGGCCTTGGCCGCGCCGCGGCCCGCGCGGGCAAACGGGGTCAGCACCATGCGCAGACGGAGCTGCAGCGCAGATTTGCCCTCGGGTGCCGGCAGTGCCATCGCCGGTACCGGCGCGGTTGGGCTGGGTAGGCTCGCTTCAATGCGGTCCCGGGCAAACGGGTCACGCCCATCCAGGTAGCGCATGGCCGACTGCACATCGCGCCAGCCCACGTACTCCATCAACGCCTTCATGTCCCAGCCTTGGTCGTTGGCCCAACTGGCAAAGCCGCGGCGCAACGAATGGCTGCTGTGGAGCCCCGCATCGGCAAAGCCGGCACTGGTCAGCAACTCGCGTAGCAGGCGCACCAAGCTATTGGGATGGAGGCCTTCGGCGCTCACCTGGCCCCATTGGTTGACCGCCCGAAATACCGGTCCTTCCTGCAGGTCGGCCGCCTGCAGCCACACCTGGGTCGCCTCCACCGGGCACAGCCGCGACAACGCCGGCACCTTGTAGGTAACGCCGGCCGCTCTGCGATCGCTCTTGCTGCGCGGCAGGAAACAGGTCATCCCCTGTCCCGGCACCAGCGTGAGATGGGCCACGTCCAGACGCAGCAGTTCATCGCCGCGAAAGCCACGCCAGAATCCGAGCAGCACCAGCGCTCGGTCCCGTTGGTGGCGCAGCGCTGCCGCTCCGTCGCCCCGCGCGCGTGCCGCCGCGATCGCAGCGGCCAGCCAGTCGTCGAGCTCGACCAGCCGCCGAATCTGGAGCGGCGCGGCTTGCTTGACCTGCCCGGGGTGCAGGGTCTGGATGCCTTTGAGCACCTTGCGCACCAGCGGCGACCGGGTGGGATCGACAAATCCGTGGTCGCGGTGCCAAGAGGCGATGGCCGCCAGGCGTTGGCGAAGGGTGCTGGTGGCCAGGGTCTGCGCATACGCGGCCAGGTATCGGGCCACGCTGTCAGGTGTCGCTGGGAGGTGGCCTTGCCACTCGACTTCAAAGTGCCGTAGCGCCGACGCATAGCTGCGCACCGTGTTCTGGCGCGTGGCCGCATCGAGGTAGCGGTCCAGTTCGGTCACTGGCGCGTGGCCTCCACAGCGACCGGCTGCCGCAGGGTCGACAGGATGGTGCATTCCGCCCGCTGCCCGCCGTGGCAACTGGCAATCACCCGTTCCAACTCCCTGGCCATGCGCTGCAGGTCGGCCATGCGCGCCCGCACGTCGGTCAGATGGCTGCGTGCCAGCCGATCCACGTCCCCGCACGAGAGCTCCTCATCGCCGGCCAGCTGCAGCAGGCTGCGGACCTCCTCCAGGCTGAAGCCTAGGTCCCGGCCGCGCGCAATGAAGCGCAGCCGCTCGATGTCGGCCGGGCCATAGACCCGGTAGCCATTGCCCGAGCGCCCCGGGCGCGGCAGCAGGCCGATCCGCTCGTAATAGCGGATCGTCTCCAGGTGGCATCCACTGGCGTCGGCAGCCTCACTGATTTTCATTCGTAATACACTTGACTCCGTAGTAGCTACGGACTTTACGCTGAACCCCTATCCGCCGCCACTCCGGCCGCGCCGCTGCGTGTGACGACCATGCCACTGCCCATCGCCTTGATTCGCTGCTGCCTGATTGCTTTGCTGCTCGGCTGGGTTCTGCCCGCTTCCGCTCAGGCGGAACCTACCGCAGCAGACTTGCGCCAAACGTGGCAAATGCTCGATTACATCGCGGTCGACTACCCAGGCGCGGTCCAGGCCGGACGTGGTATTGCTCCCAGCGAATATGCCGAAATGAGCGAGTTTGCCGGCGCCGTCCGCAGTCAGCTGGCAGCATTGCCCGGTGGCCCGAACCAGCAGGAGCTGACGGCCCAGGCGGATCGGCTCGTCCAGGCGGTGGCAGAGAAGGCCGACCCCGCGCAAGTGGCAACGCTTGCCCGCGGGCTCGGCACGGCGCTGCTGGCCCGCTACCCGATCGGCGCCATTCCGGCGAGCCCGCCGAAGACCTCCCAGGCCGCGTCCATCTACAGCCAGCAGTGCGCGGCCTGTCACGGCCCCACAGGTCACGGGGATGGCCCAGCCGCGCAAGCGTTAAGTCCGCCGCCGATCGCGTTCACCGATGCCACTCGCGCAGCGCAGCGCACCCCCTATCCTTGTACGAGGTCATTTCCCAGGGTGTGCCGGGCACCGGCATGGTCAGCTTCTCTGGGCTGTCAGAAAGTGATCGCTGGGCGCTGGCATTCTATGTGGGCAGCTTGGGGTACTCCTCGCAAGCCAAGGTTCAAGGTGAGGCGTTGTGGCGCACCAGTAATGAGGCCCATGCACGCATTCCGACGCTCGAAGCACTGACTCGCACGCGGGAAGACGATCTTGCCACCACGATGCCCGCCGATCAGGCAAACGCGATCATCGCCTACCTGCGTTCGCAGCCACAGGCTGTCAGCGAAGCGGTAGCAGGAGCCGATCGCTTTGCGGTGGCGCGGCAGCGACTGGCTGCCAGCCAGCGCGCTTACGCTGCTGAGGACCTGGCCCAGGCCAAAAGCTTGCGCTCTCGTCCTATCTTGATGGTGTAGAGCCCTTTGAGCCGACGCTGGCCACGCGCAATCCGTCATTGCTGCGAGAGATTGAAACGGCCATGGCAGCCTACCGCGCGCAGCTGGATCAGCATGCCCCGGCGGCTGACGTAGCCGCGCAGACAGCCCAAATTGCCCAGCTGTTTGATCGGGCGGAGTTGGCGCTGCAGGACGCCCGAATAGGGGCCAGCACCGCGTTTCTGGGCAGCTTTACCATCCTGGTGCGTGAAGGGCTGGAGGCGCTGCTGATCGTGATTGGCATCGTGGCGTTCTTGCGTAAAGCCGAGCGATCTGATGTGTTGCCCTATGTGCATGCGGGCTGGATCTGCGCATTGTTGGCAGGCGCAGCTACCTGGGCAGTGGCCACCTACTTTGTTGATATCAGCGGTGCGAACAGGGAAGTCACTGAGGGTGTCTCGGCCTTGTTCGCCGCCGCTGTCCTGCTCAGCGTAGGCATCTGGATGCACCAAAGAGCCTTGCAGGACGGTGGCAGGAGTACCTGCACGCCAAGCTGACGACCGCGCTGACACGGCGCTCGGCTGTTTTTCTGTTCATGCTGGCCTTTGTCGCGGTGTACCGCGAGGTGTTTGAGACGATCTTGTTCTACATCGCGATGTGGAGCGATCAGGCGTCCACCGCCATCCTCGCAGGCCTGGTGGCGGGAATCCTGGTATTGGCCGCGGTGGCGTACTGGATGCTGCGCATGAGCAGGCGGCTGCCGATTGGCCGGTTCTTTTCGATCAGCTCGATTCTCATCGCGGTGATGGCGGTCATCTTGATCGGTAAAGGCGTGGCCGCGTTGCAGGAAGCGGGCTGGATCTCCCAGACACCGCTCGCGTTGCCGCGCATCGAATGGATCGGCCTGTATCCAACCTGGCAGTCGCTGCTGGCGCAGGTCTTGGTAGGCACTGCCGCCATCGTGGGGTTCCTCGCCAATGCCCGCTCTGGCGTGAGAAGACCGGCCGACGCAAACAAGCAATGAAACAACACAGCAGAGGACCAGAACATGAGTGATTGCGGGTGCCACCACGAAGCCAAGAACAAGGAGGAACGGCGCATCCTCTGGATCGCCTTGGCGCTGAATGCAGCGATGGCCGTGATCGGCGGCATTGCCGGTTGGATTGCCCATTCCACCGGGCTGCTGGCCGACGCGCTGGACATGCTGTCTGACGCTACCGCCTATGCCATTGGCCTGGTCGCTATCGGGCGCACGGCGCGATTCAAGGCCAATGCCGCGTGGGTCAGTGGCAGCGTACTGCTGGTGCTGGGCATAGGCGTACTGGTCGAAGTCGGTCGCCGGGTCATGTACGGCGCCGAGCCGGTCAGCGGTTGGATGATCGGTACCGCTCTGGTGTCACTGGCCGTGAATCTGAAAGTTCTCCGTATGCTCTCTCCATTGAAGTCTGGCGAGGTGCATCTGCGGGCGACCTGGCTGTTCACCCGAGCCGATGTGGTGGCAAACGTCGGGGTAATCCTGGCCGGCGTGTTGGTGTGGTGGCTGGCCAGCCCGTACCCGGATTTCGTGATCGGCGCCCTGATCGGTCTGTATGTGATCAAGGAATCCTTCGAGATCTTGGGTGATGCGCGGCGGGCACGTGCCGACGCGCGCAAGACGCCTGCATGACAGCGCTTGGTCGGCTGAGCTTTGGCCTGCGCTGGCTGTTGCTGGCGCACTTGGCCGTGGGCCTTGTGGCACAGCCGTTGCTGGCAGTGGTCGGCGAGCTTCATGCTCAAACCCACCTGGTCACTACCGACCGCGGCCCGGCAGTGGCGCCGCCAGCTTCCGAGCGTGGCGTAGACGCCGCCCTGCACCGGCTTCAGCAGCTGGTGCTGTGTTGCAGCCAGGCCGCGCCGGCGCCTGAGATCCTGCTGGCCGTGGCGGACATCGGCCGGCATTTTCCGGTGATCCAAGCCAACACGCGCTCTTATCCGCACGAGCATCCGGTCGCGCCTTTCCGGCCTCCGATCGCAGGGTGATGTCCGCCGGCAGTGCCGGCCCAGCGACCCGCTGCTGCGCGCGGTGGTGATCGTTTGTTGATATCGAAATCTTTCGGAGTACTTCCATGCATGTGCGATTGGCGGCCTTGGCCGCATGGCTGCTGTTGGGCAGCGCGGCGACGACGGCGGCGGCCGCTGAGTTGATGACCTTGGACGACGCGTTTGCACGCGTGGCCCAAACCCACCCTGAGCTGCGCTTGGTCGATGCGCGGGCCATCGTGCTCGCTGCCGAGCGCGACCAGGCCGTACAGCGGCCACCATGGACGTTGGGGGCGGAGGTCGAAAATGCGCTGGGCAGCGGCGCCGCTCGCGGCCTGGACAGCGCCGAGCTGACCCTGAGCCTGAGCTCGGTGCTGGAGCGCGGCGGCAAGCTCGACGCCCGCCGCACCTTGGCCCAGGGCCGGATTGATGCACTGGCCGTGCAGCGGGAGACCGGCCGACTGGACCTGCTCGCCGAAACGGCGCAGCGCTACCTGGCCGTGGTCGGTGCCGATCGGCAACGCAAACTGGCGAACATGGATGTCGGTCAGCGCCAGCGGACCGTGGCGGCCGCCCGGCAGCGCCTACAGGCCGGCGCCTCGCCAGAATCGGTGGTGCTCACCGCCCAAGCTGCACTGGCGCGGGCCGAGCTGACCCGTGATCGGGCCGAGCAGCAGCGAATCGCCGCTCGTCAGCATCTGGCCGCACTGTGGGGCGAACGTGCTCCCAGCTTCGAGGTGGCTGCGGCCGATCCCATGGTCTTGCCGGCGATCGCGTCCATGCAGACGCTGGCCGAGGAGCTGGAGCGGACTCGGAACTGGCGCAGTTTGCCGACGCCCGTCGGATCGCGCAGGCACGACTGCAGCTGGCGCGTTCGGCGGCCGCGCCGGACCTGTCCTGGCAGCTGGGTGTGCGTCGCCTGCAGGAGTCCGATGACACCGCGCTGGTGGCCAGCCTGTCCATGCCGCTGGGCAGCCGCAGCCGTGCACAGCCGGAGATTCGCGCCGGTGAAGCCGAACTGGAGGTGCTGGCAATCGAGCGCGAGGCCAAGGGCTTGTCGCTGTATTCCACGTTGGTCGAGGCCCATGGCCGCTACACCGTGGCACAGGCCGAGGTGGCACGGTTGCAAGGCGACGTGCTGCCGAAGCTGGCCCGGGCTGAGCAGGCCGCCGAGCGCGCCTATCGCGCTGGCGCGATCAGCTACCTGGAATGGGCACAGTTGCAGTCCGAATGCACGGCCATGGCCCAGCAGCAGCTGGACGTGGCGCTCGATGCGCAGCGCGCCCTGATCGAAATTCAACGACTGACCGGCCAGGCGCTTGTCACGCCGCCGGCGGCCGCTTCCACTGGAGAGACCCCATGAATCGCTTTTCCTGGACCGCACTGGGCATGGCCCTGATGCTGGCCGCCTGCAACGCGTCGGCCCCCAACGAAGCCTCCGAGAGCGGCGCCGCCGCTGAGGGCGAAGAACACGGTGAGCACGAGGAGGCACCGTTGGAAACCAAGATTGCCGCCAAAGCGGCGCAGGCGGCGGGTATCCAGGTCGCGCCTGCAGGCCCCGGTGAGATTGCCGATGAGCATGAGGTGCAAGGGCTGTTGACCCCGATTGACGGGCGCATCGCGCAGGTCACTGCACGCTTTCCCGGACCGGTCCGCTCCGTGCGAGCCGGCGTGGGCGATCAGGTACGCGCCGGCCAGGCACTGGCCACCGTGGAGAGCAACCTGAGCCTGACCACCTACACCGTCACCGCGCCGATCAGTGGCGTGGTCATGGCGCGTACGGCCGCTGTGGGCATGGCAGCCGCTGAGGGCGCACCGCTGTTCGAGGTAGCGGACCTGTCCACGCTGTGGGTGGACCTGCACATCTTCGGGGCCGACGTCCAGCACATCGGTGCCGGCGTGCCGGTGACGGTCACCCGCTTGAGCGATGGCGTCACGGCGCAGACCACCTTAGAGCGCGTCCTTCCCGGCACCGCCACCGCCAGCCAAAGCACCATTGCGCGCGCCACGGTGGCCAACACCGATGGCCTGTGGCGGCCCGGTTCGGCGGTCAAGGCGCGGGTGACTGTGGATCGCCAATCGGCAGCGCTGGTGGTGCCGATCACCGCGCTGCAGACCGCTGAAGACCAGGACGTGGTCTACGTGCAGCAGGGCGAGACCTACCACACCCGGCCGGTCAAGCTGGGCCGCCGCGACGCCGAACGCGCCGAAGTACTGGAAGGACTCAAGGCCGGTGAACAGGTGGTGGTGGCTCAGAGCTTCCTGATCAAGGCCGACATCGAAAAGTCCACCGTGGAAGAGGAATGAGGCCCGCCATGCTCGAACGCCTCATTGGGCTGTCCATCCGCCATCGCTGGCTGACGCTGGTGCTCACCGCTGCGCTGGTTGCGCTGGGCGTGTGGAGCTACCGTCACCTTTCCATCGACGCCACGCCGGACATCACCAACGTCCAGGTCCAGATCAACACCCAAGCCCCGGGCTACTCGCCGCTGGAGGCCGAGCAACGGGTGACCTTTGCCATTGAAACGGCCATGGCCGGCCTGCCCAAGCTGGACTACAGCCGCTCGCTATCGCGCTACGGTCTCTCCCAGGTCACTGTCGTGTTCAAGGACGGCACCGACCTGTACTTTGCCCGCCAGCAGGTCGCTGAGCGCCTGCAGCAGATCTCTTCCCAGCTGCCCGAAGGGTTGGACCCGGAAATGGGCCCCATCTCCACCGGGCTGGGCGAGATTTTCATGTACACCGTGGAGGCCGAGCCCAACGCTCGCAAGCCCGACGGCACCCCGTACACGGCCACGGACCTGCGCACCCTGCAGGACTGGGTGATCCGGCCGCAGCTGCGCACCACGCCGGGCGTCACCGAGGTCAACACCATCGGCGGCTTTGAGCGGCAGATCCACATCACCCCCGACCCGGCCCAGCTGGTGGCGCTGGGCTTCACGTTGAACGACGTGGTCGCCGCGGTCATGCGCAACAATCAGAACATTGGCGCCGGCTACATCGAGCGCAATGGCCAGCAGTTCCTGGTGCGCGTGCCAGGTCAGCTGGCCAATCAAGAGGCGATCGGCAACATCGTGCTGGACCGCCGTGACGGCGTGCCCATCCGGGTGCGCGATGTGGCGAGCGTCGGCGAAGGCAAGGAGCTTCGCACCGGCGCGGCCACCCAGAATGGCCATGAGGTCGTGGTCGGTACCGCCTTCATGCTGTTCGGCGCCAACAGCCGGGAAGTCTCCCAGGCGGCCGCGGCCAAGCTGGACGCCGCCAACGCCAGCTTGCCTCCGGGCGTGCATGCCAAGGCCGTCTATGACCGCACCGCGCTGGTGGACCGCACCATCGGCACGGTATCCAAGAACCTGATCGAGGGCGCGCTGCTGGTGGTGGTGGTGCTGTTCCTGCTGCTGGGCAATGTGCGCGCCTCGTTGATCACCGCGGCGGTGATTCCGCTGGCGATGCTGTTCACCATCATCGGCATGGTGCGTGGCGGCGTATCGGGCAACCTGATGAGTCTGGGTGCGCTGGACTTCGGCCTGATCGTGGACGGGGCGGTGATCATCATCGAGAACTGTCTGCGCCGGTTCGGGGAGGCGCAGCACGCGCTGGGCCGCCAGCTCAACGATGAAGAGCGCTATGACCTGACCGCCTCGGCCACGGCTGAGGTGATCCGTCCCAGCCTGTTTGGCCTGGGCATCATCGCGGCGGTCTATCTGCCGATCTTCGCCCTGTCCGGGGTGGAAGGAAAAATGTTTCACCCGATGGCGATCACGGTGGTGCTGGCCCTGACCGGTGCCATGGTGTTGTCGCTGACCTTCGTGCCGGCGGCGATCGCCACCTTCCTGCGCGGCCGCGTGGCGGAACACGACAACCGCCTGATGCGCTGGTCGCGGGCCCGCTATACGCCACTGCTGGATTGGGCACTGCGGCGCCGGGTCGTGGTGCTGGCAGGCGCGGCCGTGCTGGTGGTGGGCTGTGGCGTGCTGGCCACCCGATTGGGCTCGGAGTTCGTGCCGAGCCTGGATGAGGGCGACATCACCTTGCAGCCTATGCGTATTCCCGGCACCAGCCTGGAGCAGTCGGTGGCTATGCAGGAAACGCTGGAGAAGCGCCTGGCCCAGTTCCCGGAGGTGGCCAACATCTTCTCCAAGATCGGCACCGCCGAGGTGGCCACCGACCCGATGCCCCCGTCGATGGCCGACACCTTCCTGATGCTCAAGCCCCGCGACCAGTGGCCCGATCCGCGCAAGCCCAAGGCCGAGCTGGTGGAAGAGCTGGAGGCGGCGGCCAAGGAAATTCCGGGCAGCAACTACGAGTTCACCCAGCCCATCCAGATGCGCACCAACGAGTTGATCTCCGGCGTCCGTTCGGACGTGGCGGTCAAGGTCTACGGCGACAATCTGGACCAGCTGACGCGTCTGGCCAGCCGGGTCGAGCGGGTGATGCGCAGCGTCCCTGGCGCCGAAGACGTCAAGGCCGAGCAGGTCTCGGGCCTGCCGCTGTTGACCATCACGCCAGATCCGGCGGCATTGGCACGGTATGGCCTGAACCCGGGCGATGTGCAGGAAACGGTGGCCACGGCCATTGGTGGCAGTATCGCAGGCCAGTTGATCGACGGCGACCGACGCTTTGACCTGGTGGTGCGCCTGCCCGAGTCCCAGCGCCAAGACCCGGCCGTGCTGGCAGATCTGCCCATTCCGCTGCCGGCAAGCACCAGTGTCGATGAGTCCAGCCGTCTGGCCGCCGGCGCCAATGGCGGGCCTCGTACGGTGCCACTGCGGGAAGTGGCGAAGATCCAGGTGGAACGCGGGCCCAATCAGATCAATCGGGAGAACGGCAAGCGGCGTGTGGTGATCACCGCCAATGTGCGGGAACGCGACCTGGGCGGGTTCGTCGGCGAGTTGCGCACGCGCATCGGCCAGGATGTCACGCTTCCAGAGGGCTACTGGATCGATTACGGCGGCACCTTCGAGCAGCTGATCTCGGCCACCCAACGCCTGGGGGTGGTCGTTCCGGTGACACTGGCGTTGATCTTCGCTCTGCTGTTCATGGCCTTCGGTTCGGCCAAGGATGCGACCATCGTGTTCAGTGGCGTGCCACTGGCGCTGACCGGCGGTGTGCTGGCACTGGCTCTGCGTGGGATTCCGCTGTCGATCTCGGCCGGCGTGGGCTTCATCGCACTGTCGGGCGTGGCCGTACTCAATGGGCTGGTCATGATCGCGTTCATTCGCCGCTTGCGCGAACAGGGTGATCCGCTGGACGAGGCGGTACGCGACGGCGCCCTTGGACGCCTGCGGCCGGTGTTGATGACCGCCCTGGTAGCCTCGCTGGGCTTCCTGCCCATGGCCTTGAATGTCGGTGCTGGCTCGGAGGTGCAGCGGCCGCTGGCCACCGTCGTCATCGGCGGCATCGTCTCATCCACCGCATTGACCTTGTTGGTGCTGCCGGTGCTCTATCGTTGGCTGCATCGCGACCGAGCTCCCCGCGGCGATCGCACTGCCTTGGAGTCCTCGACATCATGAACGAGATCAACCTGGAACAGGTCCGTGCGGCGATGTTTACCGACCCCGGTGTGAAGGCGGTAGACGATCTACGCCTGGTCCCCGGCAAAGAACATGGCCGTGCGATCGCTGCCACCATCACGGTCGCTGCGCCCTCAGTCGACCTGGACTTGGTGCACGCGGTGACCGCCCGCGTGCTGGCCGACCAATTCGGCATCGATCAGGTCATGCTGTGCTTCAACGACCCGGGCCCGGTGCCACCGCCACCCACCGGGGCGCCGTTGAAGAAGATGTGATCGCTGTCCGTGGCTCTATGCGTCTGCGCTGGCTGGCGCATAGAGCTGATGACCCGGCAGGGCGCACGCGCCGGCATACACAAAGGCCACGCTTTGCCGCGCCCTGGTGAAAGCCACGTAGTACTTCGGTGGCGCGGTGATACGCGCCGCATCTGCGGTGCGCAGGTACTGCGTCAATGGCCCGTTCGGAAAGATGAGGACTCGACTGTAGGTGCGGCCCTTGCACTGCCCAAAGTTCACGGCCGGTAGTCCGTCGCACGCTTGCCGCCGGTCATGCCGGAGCACGGTGGGGGCAAACTCCTGCATATACGCTGCAACATCCGCTGGAGCGACGAGGTAGATGCCATCGTGCCCGGTGACCTCGCCATTGCCTGATTGGGTTCGCGGCATCTGCGGATAGAGCGTGTCCGCCATATCGCACAGGGCCTGGACGCAGCGAAGGCTGATGAGGCGGTGATCCAGCTGGCATAAGCCGTCCGCCTCCCAAATCTGAAACAGCGCTGCCAGATTGGGTCCACGATACTGGCTGTGCCTTTGCGCATAGTTGGTGGCATACGTCGCCTGCCGCGTATCACCCACCAACGTGACGGCGATATGGCTCTTCAACAGCCGCTCGACCAGATCCAAATCAAAGCCGGCCAGGTCCTGAACTTCGTCGATGTAGAGCTCGTCGTACATGGCCGCCAGGCGTGCGATGACCTGACCTTGGGTCAGCTCATCGCAGCGCACAGCAAAGTCGGCAGCCCGGTCCGAATACATCCGGTTGCCTGCCAGGTAGTGGCGCGCCACCTGGGTGCGTGGGGCCCGGTTGTTGGTGACACCTTCTACGAACAGGATGGTCTCGATGCGAGGCTCAGGGCACAGTGCCGCCTGGTACGGGCGGATGCACTGGCGCAGTAGGAAGCCATACCAGCTGTGCAAGGTGACATGCGCGGGGACCGCACCAGCGTGGACCTCAAACGAGCGCCGGATCTCTTCTAGATTCTCCAGCGTGTAGGTCACAATCGCGATGCGGCGCCCAGGGCGTTCCAGGGCCTGCCGGACCAGCAAGGTGGTCTTGCCCGAGCCGGCCGCTGAGAGCAGTACCCGGTTAGGTGATGGCACGCTGGACATAGTCCGGGAACCTGATCGAATGCGGGCTGTTGAAGATCGCCAGGGCCGTGTCGGTCTTATGGCCCTTCATGTACTTGAGCAACGCTACCTCATCGGCAAATGCCTTGCCCAGCACGGTATTGAGCTCGGCCAGCGAATTGGCTTTGATCAGCTGCTCTTCCAGCGACGGGGCGCTTTCGTCGGAATCGTAATAGATCGCGTTGATGTGCTCGGCATAGCGCTCCTGCACAACGGCGATGTCGCCATCGTTGTCGGTGATCACCTTGGCCTGAATTCTCAGCCGATCTGCAATCTGCAAGAAGCGCTTGAATGCCAACGACTTGACCGAAATGATGTCTACGCCATGAGCCATCGGCGCCACGCCGTGGTGGTCGCTGTAGGCACGCTGCACGATCAGCTCATCAGACGGGCCCTCCACCAGGATTGCCTGCTTGGCCAGGATCAGCCGTAGCGTGTCGTGGCCTGGCAGCTTCATGAAATAGTCGTGTGTATCGCTCGGCAGCTGGTCCAGCTTCATCTGGCCCTGCGCGCTGAACAGGATCACATTGTCCACGCCCAGCTTGTTCAACACGAAGCTGCTGTGGGTGGCGATGATCACCTGCTGCGCGGTGGAGAGGGTCGCAATCTTGTCGATCAGTTGCGTCATGCTGGAGAAGGACAGATGGTTCTCTGGCTCTTCGATCAGCAGCACGTGGGCCGCCCCTGCCGCGTGCATGGCCAGCTTCATCTTCACCGCGCTTTGTTCCCCCTTGCCGGCCTGGGTGAAGGGGAGCTCATCCAGGTACGGAGACAGGCTGGTTTCCCATGTTGAGCGCGGCGATGTATCCACCCCCACCGTCAGCGCTCGGTGGCTGATGTCCCCGGTGTGCTCGGTCAGGTAGGCATTGATGGCCGCCACATCGGCTTCTTCGGAGAAACTCTGCCGCATGCGTCGGAAGCTGAGCGACAGCGAGACGCGCTGCGCAGGCGTCAGTGCCTGCTCGATGATGCCGGCAATATAGCGATCGGCACCGGACAAGGTCTTGATGCCGTGCGTGTCGATGATGGTCGAGTCGAACGGAATACTGCGGGCGGTGACGCCATTGTTGGCGAAGGAATACCATCGCACCGTGTAGTACTCCACCGGCAGGCTGACCGCACCCTGGTGCTGCTGCAGGTAGGCGTTGAACTCCTCGCGGTAGTCGTCGTTGAGCTCGACCAGCAGCCGGATGCCGGCGGTATCTAGGCGCAGGGAGTTGTTGGTGCCGCGTAACGACGCCAGCGCGGCATCGCCGCCCAGATAGGCTTCGATGGAGATCCGTGGCGGCGAGGCCGGCGTGCCTGCTGCAAGCGCCGCGAAGTACTCCCGCACCGTCGGCTGATGGAACAGGTAGGGCGTGAGCTCGTAGGCGAGATTGCGCCCATGCAGCTGGCCGGTGACCACCGCGTGGATGGCCTCCAGCAGAGTGGACTTGCCGACCTCGTTATCGCCCACCACCAAGTTCATGTGGGCGTTGAGCGGCAGGTCCAGATGGCGAAACGACTTGAAGTTGTCGATGACGATACGTTCGATCGGCATGCACAGTCCTTTGATGGCCAACGAGTTCGGTGGCGGCGCCTGCTTGCACCCCGGCTGGCCTCCTTTCCGCTCTGGGCCATACTACCCAGCGATCGCCGGCCTTGGGCGGTTTCGTACCGTTTTGACGACTTGAAATGGCCGAAACGCCGGTTGCGCGGGATAATTCCAGATTATCCCGCGTGAGATCACGGCCCGCAGCTGGTCCGTCTAACACGTTGAGTAGTACGCAAATACGTGGTATGTAATACGTTACGAAATACGTGGAGTAACGGATGGCAAGGTCCAGGTTGTACAAAAGCGATGTGCAACGCGCCCGGGACAGTCTCCGGGCCGAAGGCCGAAATCCCTCAGTGGACGCCGTACGCGTGGCACTGGGTAATACTGGGTCTAAAACCACCATCCATCGCTACCTCAAGGAGCTGGAAGAGGAGGATGGGCAAGGCCTAGGGGCCAAGATCGCGGTCAGCGACGCCCTGCAGGACCTGGTGGCTCGCCTTGCCGAGCGGCTGCATGCCGAGGCGGAAACCGTGGTCGCCCAAGCGCAAGATCGATTCCAGGCCGAGCGGCACGAGCGCACCCAAGCCTTGGAACAGGCCCGGCAGGAGGCAGGCAATCTCAGCGCGCAGCTTCAGCGCACCGAGACGCTGCTTCAGACAGAACGCCAGGCGGGTGAAGCCGCCAAGGGCGAGGTGGCCAGCCGCACCACCGAACTGGCTCAGCTGGAGGAGCGCATTGCGGGCCTCACGGCACGGCTGGCCGAGCACGAAAGCCACGCGCGTTCCCTGGAGCAGAAGCACGAGCATGCCAGGGAAGCCCTTGAGCACTACCGCACCTCGGTCAAAGACCAGCGCGAGCAGGAGCAACGCCGTCACGAGCACCAGGTGCAGGAACTGCAGGTCGCTCTGCGCCAGGCCAACGAAACGTTGACATCCAAGAACCACGACCTGGTGCAGCTCAACCGGGAGAACGGCCAGTGGCTGGAGCGTCACACCCGATTGGAAAGGAAGTGGCGCAGCTGCGCCAGACCATCGAGGCGCAACAGGGCGAGCTCGATGCGCTGCGCCTGACAGCGGCCGAATACCAGGCGCTGCAGGTGCGCTGGGGCCAAGACACTCAGACGTTGGAGGCCGCTCGACAAGAGCTCGCGCAAGTCCGGACCGAGCTGGTCCAGGAGCGCGAACGGCGCGAGCACGCCGAGACGGAGACGCTGCGCGCCACGGTGCGCCTGAGCACCCTGGAGCCGCTTCTTGCCCAGCTGCAGCCGGCCAGTGCCGGCGGTAAAGGCGCCAAGCGGATCTCATCGGAAGAGACGCCGGCGCCATAGGCTTGCAAGAGAACATCAGGCGCCACGATCGCAAGGAGTTTTGCTACGAGCGTAGTCACCACCACACCCCGGAAATCTCCCGTGCCGTGCGTCGCTTAACCGATTCCGTCGTGCGCGGCGCAGAGCCGGTGTATCTCGATGTGCAGCCGGAAGCCGATGCGATCGTGCACGAGTGCTTTCCCAACGTGCAGGCCAAGGTCGCGCGCGACGGTGGTCAGATGCTGTGCGGGTGGCAGCTGTGGGAATGGCCGAACGTGCTGGTCGAGGCAGAATTCCATGCCGTGTGGGTCAGTCCCGCAGGGAAATGATCGACATCACGCCAAAGCCCGAAGGCGAGAAGCGCATTCTCTTCGTGCCGGATCCGCGCAGACGCTACGAGGGCGTGTCGATCGACAACGTCCGCATGCCTCTGCGCGATGACCTGCTGATCAGGCACTTCATCCAGATGTCCGAAGCGATCGTCCAAGTGATAAACCGCGGCGAGCGAGCATCTCAGTATGGCGAGGTCAGCGTTCCGGCCAATGAAATCCAGCCTCTTCTGCAGGCTAGGGATTTCCTGGGGCAGTCACTCGGTGCGGGACTGCGCGAGCATGCACCGTGCCTGTGCGGCAGCGGCAGCAAGTACAAGCGCTGTCATGGCGCACAAGTAGAAGCATTCTTCCGTCATTGACGGTGGTGCCCCTGGTCGGAATCGAACCGACGTGTACGCGCTTATCTGGCGCGTGCTCTCACCGGGGTATAAGGCCGGCGCTCTGACCAACATGAGCAACAGGGGCGTGATCGATCGATGCGATCACGCCGGTATTCGAGGGTCGAGCTGGCTCAGGTGGTTCATGGGGCAAGCATACCGGGGATGGAGGCCATGCCGCTATCCCCGGGCGCGGCGGTAGGAGCGGGCCCAAGCCGGAGCAGGGATGCGGTCGGTCGCCACCAGCCAAGCCATCCGCAAGGCCTGCGCGTCCACCAAGGCATGGTGGCGCCTGGCCCTATGCTCCGGATGGGCCGCGAACCAATCTTCCACCAGTAATCCCGGAAGGCCTTCCTTCGACATGCGTGTCATGACCGGGGCCGGCCGGGGCCCGCACGCGGCAACCTGGTCATCGGGTAACTCAAACCCATCCAGGGCGTACCGCAGCAGCTGGAGATCGTTCGGGAAATCCGCCATCACTGCCGGCGCATCGACCTCGCTGAGGAAGGCGCGCAGCTCGGTAGTCAGGGCGGCATCAGGCAGGGCTGCGTCGCCGCGGTCTAGCAGCGGGTAGACGCTTTGACGAACGAAGTCGGTGGGAGCCTCGGGCAGGCTGGCTCGCTCAGCGTAGAAAAGGCGGTCTCCACCTTCGTTCACCAGCGCCAGACTCACCAGCTCGCTGCCCGTTACATCGGCCCACTCGGTGTCCAAGAAGTAGTACGTGGTGGCCATGGTTGAATGGTGCCACAGCTTCCTGGGGAGGGCCGAGCCTGGAAGTGTGGTCGAGGGTAGAATTCAGCGATCCATCAATCGGTTAGCGAAGATCTGGCCGTGTTCGTAACGATTCCCTGCCAACCCTCAAGAAGGGCGTGTATCGATGAAGGAGAAGTACTGGCCGGATCATCTGGCCAAGGGATTTATCGGGATTGACGATGCCCAATTTTCACTGGCGCATCTGCAGCCATTCACTTACCAAGTGACCATTGCCACGCCCGACCGGGCGGCGGTGGCGGTGTCTGTATCCGTGGAATTCAGTTCGCACTGCGTCAGCAAGGGCCCGCCCAAGCAAGGGCCGGCGCTGGTCTTCCACGCAGGCCACGACGACCTGGTTATCGACCAGCGTCGGATCTGGCGCTGTTTTCATCCCGCGCGTTATGCAGCCTCAGCGCTCCTGCCCGACATCATGCGGACGCTCGATCAGCGCCCCTGCTTGTTTACCAATGGCGACAACTTCCTGACGATGGAGCTGCAGGAGCTGATTCCCGGCTACCCACCAGGCGCGCAATACGAGGTGTATTTCAATGTTGCGGCGCGAGGCCGGGGCGCAGTTCGGATCTACGTTGAGAGCGCTTATGTGCGCGACGAAGACGCCGACAACGACCCCTACAAGTTCAAGAAGGACGATCGCATTAAGGGGTGGCGGCTGCTGTTGAATCGCGCGACCGGCAGGCCAGTCCGCCGACCGCCGCCGCGGCGCTAAAACAAACCCCCTTTCGGGGGTTTCGCGGAAGCCCTTAGGGATTGCTCCCATCAACCGGCGGTAGGCCTGGAACCAGTGGCGGCGTCTGAACACCTAGAGGTGACTACTAGGCTCCGTATATATCCAGATGTGAATACTCTAACGGATGCGCCCGGGCGATGCAATAGCAATTGCATACCGCCCTGACAAGCAAATGCTCTACCGCCCGGCTACGCAAAAGCCCTATCGCTTGGCAGGCGCGCCACTGCGTGGAATTGGCCGTTATGTGCGCTGGCGGCCTCGCCGCGAGAGTGCTTGCAGCGCAGCCTTGAATGATCGAACATCAAACATCACTGTTTGATAGATCGATCATGACATCACCCATGTCCATCACCACCTTGGCCGCCCTCGCCAGTGCCGGCGTGCTGCGCACCGTGCAGCTGGTCGGCCAGGTCGGCGGCTACACCGTGATGGTGCGGGTGGGCCAAACCGAAAAGCAACTCACCGGCCAGCGTGGCGAGCCACGCGTGTTTGCCTCGCTCGACACCGCCGCCACCCAGCTGCTGGCGCTCGGGGTGACGGTGTTCGAGGTGTTGCCGGCCAACTACGTGCGTGCCCCGAAGGTCTACCGGCGCGGTCGCCCGGCCGCGTTGAAGGCGTTGGACAAGCTCCAGCGCCAGGCCAAACCCGCCAAGCCCAAGCCGGCCAAGAAGCCGGCCGGCGCGGCGACGGTGGCCACCGCCGCCAAGATCCTGCCCAGCGAGCGGGCGCAGCTGAAACTGCCCGGCTTGCCGCGCACCCGGAAAGCTGCCCGTGCCACCAGAGCATCCCCATGACCACTGCAACGCGCCTGCAGCTGCAGGCCACAGCCTGTCGACACTCTCACTTAGTGCTCGCATTGGCCCAAATCAGAAGTGTCTCGCAATAACGCTTCCAGTTTGCGGCGCCATCCGTTGGCATCGTTCCATCGTCGTAGAAGAAGAAAAGCCCGGGATCGTCCGGCTTATCTTCAATGATGCTGCTGGCGCGACGCTTCAGCGCGCTGATCGTAGCTGCAGGTATCGATTGTCTCGACGGATGGCTGTCGTATTCGAACCACTCATCTTTGCCTACCGTGCCAAGCGGCTTGTAGTTACGATTTAACGCGAGCCATTTTCCATCTTTCGTCTTTTGAAGGCAGTAAGGCAAGTGGCTATGGGCGACGGTTCCAATTGGCATATGAAAATCCTTTGGGTGGTGTTGGCCCCTACGGCGGGTGGGGCCGCAGGCTGCTCGCTTTCAGTCACAGAACAGCTCCTTGATTGATGCGAGAGAGATGTTGTGCTCGGTATCGCCATCGAGCTGGATTATCACCTTGTCAAGGATAATTCTGGCGCGGCGGCTGAGCTCATTGGCATCCTTGATATCGTTGAGGAAGATCCTGCCGGCAATGGCATGGCTAAGGTTTAATGGGCCAGTGCCACCGTAGCCCCAGGCGTATCCTCCTTCGTAATCGAATAGATCTCTGCGCGACGGCAGCAGTTCGGCGCCGCTGCTTGCGTCGTGCCGGTAGAGCGCGACGCCGGCTCCCTCAACGATTCGCAGCAAAATTTCGCTCATTGATGCCTCTCTGACATAGGCCTATTGCCCGGACGCTCGCATTGTGAGCCGAGGCGCAGGGACTTGTGCAAGCCGAGCGCGACTTCAGAGCGAGGATTGGCAAGACTGACCAAGCGGTGATTGCGGGATCTTAGATAAACGTTTGCATGCCTCCTAGAAAACGTGCACAGTGCTTCTAGATGATAAACATACACGAGGAGCGCATCATGCAGAGCATGACGATCGAGCAGCTGCGCGCTGCCAATGTTGCCGGCGGCGTCGCCGGCGTCACCTTGAAAGGCTCGGGCGGTGCCTTCCTGGTCCAGATTGCCACTCGCAGCGGTGCACAGGCGGTCTTGGCCAAGGCCCGCAGCGTGGAGCCGCGCCGTTTCGGCAACCCGGCCTCTGCATTCAACGTGCTGCTCGACATTGGCATCACGAGCGGCACTTTCGATGCAGCCGAATGGAATCCTGATAGCAAGGATGAGAGCGCCGGCAATCGCGGCCGCGCCGAGCACATGCGGAAGGCCCATCAGGCTGCTGCATACACCGACTGGCTCGCGAAGGAGACGCAAGCGGCAATCGACGATAACCGGCCGCGTGTATCGCAGGCGGACGTGCGGGAACGTCTCAATCGCAAGATGGCCACGCTGGGCCAGCCTAGCGTGCAGGCGTCGCCCAAGAAGCGTACCTGACGCATGGGCAAGAAAATTGCCCATGCTGTCGAATGGACGCAGTTCGCGCTTGAGGATTTAGACGCCGTAATCGACTACATCGCCCAGGACAATCCTGGGCGTGCTTACGAATTCGCGGCCGAGATCTACGACAAAACTGTTGTGCTTGAGCAGTACCCGGAGCTCGGTCGGCCTGGTCGACCTGGCCTGCCTGCAGGCGTGCGCGAGCTGGTCGTGCATCAGAATTACATCGTTCTTTACCGCGTGCTGGCCAGCGCCGGCGTCGTTGAAATCCTGCGCGTGAAGCATGCCGCGCAGCAGATACCGTGAGGGGAAAGGCACCGACTGCAGCGCCACCTGCGGCCTTGCGAGAAATTGAATAACTTGCACGGACCCGTCGCATGGGGCATGATCCGGCTCAGATTCAGCAATGTAGAGATTCGCCCGTGATCGCTATCGAGCCTAAAGCCCTGCAGGAAGCCGCCGACGCCCACCTAGTGCGCGGCGCGGAAATTCGTGCGGCCGAGGACGGAGAAGGTCTGGTGGTGATCGTCGATCTTGGCGAGGACAGGCGTGTGGTTGGCCTGGCTCGCAACCGGGGCGTCAGGTACTTCCAAAGCTTCGACGGCGCTGCTGCGTTGTTGCTGGAGCGCGGTATCTCGAAATTCGCTGCGAATACAGTGGGCTGGACACCGCGCACTCAACCGAAGTGGATGAAGCACAGAGGACATAACTGTGAAGGTTTAATCGCAGCTGCCTCGATCTGATTGGCGTTGGATCGAGAACGCTAAAAGCGAAAGCCCCGTTGGCGCGGGGCTTTGGCCAAATCATTTCGGAAGGAAGAACCCTAGCCGATACGAGCGTTTGGTACCTCGTATTGTAAGGCTCCCCTCTCCGGAAAGCAAGGCCGTGTGCGCGAAATTCGTGCACCGATCGGAGAGGTATGGGCACGAAAACACAAGCGCAGCTCGCGCTATTCAGCATCGATGATGAGGCGCAAACCTATCACGACGCTGGCCGAACCGGCTTCTTCTCGCTGCTGGTCGACCAGCGCGGTGAAAAGCGCCAGTCGTCCCATAGGCTGACCGACATGCCGGCAGTGCTCGGCTTGATCGACAAGGACCGCGACACCTGGATGACGCAGGCAGAGTTCATGCGGCCCAACCGGCGCGTGGTCAATCTGCTGCGCATCGGCCTCCTGTTCGCCGATATCGACACTTACCGTCAGCCGTGGGCAGCGGGACGCACGCCCGAGCAACTGGCCGCGGCCGTCCTCTTTCATTGCGCAGAGGAAGGCCTGCCGACCCCCTCACTTATCGTTTACAGCGGCCGAGGCCTGCAGGCGAAATGGCTGATGGACGGGACGATTCCACGGCAGGCCCTGCCGCGCTGGAACGCTTGTCAGCGTTACCTAATCGACCGACTGGCCGCGCTTGGCGCAGATCCGCAAGCCAAGGATGCTTCGCGTGTGCTGCGCCTGGTCGACACCGTAAATACCAAGAGCGGCAACATCTGCCGTGTTGTCCACGTCGAATCTGGCCAGGATGGCCATCCGATCCGCTACAACTTCGAGTACCTAGCAGAAGCACTGCTGCCGAAAGCCAGATGGACCATCGAGCAACAACGCCAGGACCGTGCCGATCGCCGCGAACGCCAGCAGCTCAGGCTGCTGCCAGGCGGCAAGTCGGACAATCTGCGCGGCTTCTCCGGGCGGCAGCTTGCTTGGGACCGCCTCGAGGATCTGCGCACGCTGGCCACGCTGCGCGGCGGGGTGCGCGAGGGTGAGCGGATGCAGCACCTGTTCTGGCGGCTGAACTTTCTGCTGCTATCGGGCGCAACACACAGTGGCCAGATGTATCACGAAGCCGCCGCGCTCGCCGGCGAGCTGGACGCGGGATGGAACTACCGCAGCAAAGAGCTGATGACGCTCTACAGCAAGGCCAAAGCCTACGAAGCCGGGGAAAAGGTCACATTGGGCGATAAAGAATTCGCCCCGCTCTACACCCCGAAAAACGACACCCTCATCAACCTCTTTCAGATCACCTCTGACGAACAGGCGCAGCTGCGCACCATCATTGGTGCAGACATGGCCAGGGAACGCGATCGGAAGCGCCATGAGGCCAAGCGGCGCGCAGCTGGCGCGGTAGATCGCGAAACCTACCTGGATGCGGCCCAGGCCAAGCGGAAGCAGGCTCAGGCGCTGAAGGCGGAAGGCTTATCTGTTCGCGTTATTGCTCAGCGTATGGGCGTATCTGTCGGCGCCGTTGCGGGCTATCTGAAAGCACCCCAAGAGCGTTCAAGGTCCGTCCGTATTACAGCTGACCAATCCAGCATCGGCGCCGGTATCGCCGGCACTGCTGATATCGCTCAGCATGATGTTCAAAGTCCGTCCGTATTACTAATGGCGAAGCCTCGCGGCCGGGATTTGCGCGCATGATTCTTGGTGTATTCGGTTTGCTTGTTGCGCTCCCGGCCGCCTCGGCCGCAGGCCGGAGTAGCCCCCGTGATTGGAATATCACGAGTAGCCCGCAAGTCCGGTGTGTCAACGCGCAGCGTTGTCCACGGGCGCGCAGGCCGCGCAGCGGCCGGAGAGGGTTGGGGGTCTGGGGGAAGGGAACCGAACTTCTGCTTCGAGAAGGATTTTTCCGTGAGATCGCGCAAGTCGTTTCCGCCGGCACTATTGGCCGAGCTGCATACCATGCCTGTGCCCGTGGCACTTGATCTTCTCGGGCTCTATTGGAAGCAAGATCCAGATTTTCAGCCGTTGAAGGACAAGGCCACCAGGCGCTTGTACGTTTCGCTCGGTAACGGCGTGGTGGAGCTGCTGGCCACCGGGCCGAAATGGTTTGACACACGCGCTGACAAAGGTGGAGGTGGTGCGATCGATCTGGGCATGTACTTGCTGCGTTTGGATTTCGTATCTGCCGTAAAGCAGCTGGATCTTGCCAAGGGCAATCCGGATCGATCTTGAATGATCGCTACCTTGTGGCTCAGTGGGCAGGCTCCACGTGGAGCAATCAAGGGCCGAGCGCCGCGACCCGCTGTATGCGCTGAATCTGTCTTGCCGGTTGCAGCATGCCCGCCGACCCCGACCCTCTAGACAAAGCAAAGCCCGAGACGCGGCAACGTCTCGGGCTTCATCGGCATGTCCACCAAACTGCAGGAGTGGTTGGATTGCTAGCCTGAATTATAGCGCCAACCCTGCTCGATGCCAAGGTGAAATGCTTGTTGTATGTTGTAGTATGTAGTATCATACACAATACTACAAAAGCGAGGATTTTCGTGGCCATCACCAAGGATCAAATCTGGAAAATTGCCGACCAGCTCGACGCCGATGGCGTGAAGCCCACCCTCAGCGCGGTTCGTAAGAAGCTTGGCAGCGGCAGTTACACCACCATCCAGGACGCAATGAGCGAGTGGAAGCAACGAAAGCTGCAGAAGACGCAGCCTGTTGTTGAGCCCCCGCCCCCGGATGTTGTTGAGGCTGTTGGCGTGCTTGCTGCGGAAATTTGGACCGTTGCTCGAACTGCGGCCGAACGTGCCTTGGCCGGCGATCGGGAGAAGCTGGCCGAGGAATTCACCGCCCTGCAGGAGCAGGTAAGGGAATCGCTCGAAGTCGCGGACCAGTTGAACGAGGAAGCCGAGCTCTTGCGGCAACAGGTGGCCGATGGCGAGGCCGCGAAGGTAGAGCGGGATCAGATCACGGCAGAACACCAGACGTTCAAGATCCGCACCGCCCAAGAGATCAACCGTGCTTCTGAGAAAGCGGCTGCCAAGGACAGCGAGGCGATTGAGGCGCGCAAGAGTGAACGCATCGCCTTGGAGCAAGCCGCACGTTTGCAGGGCCAGGTGGAGGCGTTGGAAACGCAGCTGGCTCAACTGACGGCAGCCATCGGTAGCCGGGTCGCCGGCTCGAAGGCCTGACGGGAGGCCATCATGTCCTGGTCGCAACTATTTGCTCTTTTCGTTGCGTTGGCGATTCTCGCTGCGCTGGCTGTTGCCGGCGCCCTGCGGCCGAAGGCACGCGAGCGGCGTCATCGTCGCCGCCAGGATCAGGCGAGGCGGGTCTTGGCCAAGATCAACACGATCCCGCTGATGCCGCAGCGTCTGGCCTACCTGCGAAAGATTGATCCCCTCACCTTTGAGGAACTGCTGCTGGAGACCTTCGAGCGGCGCGGCTACCGCGTCGAGCGAAATACGCATTACACCGGGGACGGTGGCGTCGACGGTGCGGTGTACCTCAACGGCACGCGGTATCTCCTGCAGGCCAAGCGTTACCGCAAGCACATCAACCGCGCGCATATCCTCGAGTTCGCCGAGCTGCTGGAAGCCCGCGGAAGCCGTGGGATCTTCATTCACACCGGCCGCACCGGCGCCGGCGCCCGCGAGCTGGCCGCCGCCAATCCGCACCTCACCATCATCAGCGGCCAACGGCTGCTGGACTTTCTCAACTCGGGCCGTCTCGATCGGGAATGCCAATGCACACGATCTTGAGGGTCGGCAGGGAATCGTTCCGAGAACAGCCATTTCATTGCTAAGGCATTGAATCAACTTGTGATGTCAAAGGAGAACCAAGAATGCCGACGTACAACGATGACTCTGCGCTTGCCGTGCTGTTCCGTTTGCCGCAGGCAGACGGCGGGCTATACGTGGTGGCCACCGTCGACACCAATGACTTGGCTCAGGTGTTCGTGGCTCAGAAGCTCCCGCAGCCTATTGGGCACGGGCCGGCTCGCTATGACCGCCAGCCCATGACCGAGAGGGTACGGGAGCGCTTGCTCGCGAGCGGATTCAACGCGGACCAGCTGCAGTAGGATCGAGCTTCCCGGGGATCAGGCGGGATAACCCGGAATTATCCCGCCTTAGAGCATGGCGACCTGGCGGCTCCGATAGCGGTCACGACATTACGTAATTACGTGGTACGTACGACGGTACGAAATCGTTGGCCTGTTGAGCACGATTCCTTGCCGACCCTCATCTTGGGGCGGAAAAGGCTCGCGCCGGCATGGCCAGCTAGTCGAAATTGCCGACAGTGAAGCGTACGCAGGACCGGCTGGCGGAGCTTGCCCCTGCGCTTTGCTCCGGGTCGGGCTGTCGTGCTTCGCATCGAGCCCCGCTGCGCGTGTCTCGCCCCATTCGGGCTTCCATCCACGGCCCTGCGGGCCTCCCGCTTGCCCTGATCGGCGGCCAGCTGGCGCTGGCCAGCGTGCATGACCGCCGCACGCCGGCAGAGCCGCCGCGAGGCGGGGCAGCTCGCCCACCTCTTGCCCACCGTGCGTGCTGCGCCAGGCGGGCGGAACCGCCCGGCGCAGCCGGCCTTGGGCCGCGCCCCGTGGACAAGACGGGGACGACCTGCAATCGGCAGGCCCGCCCACCCCTGACCGCACAGCTTCCCCGACGCCTGGGGATAGGTGGAGCTATCCCCGACGGCGACGGGCAGCGCTGCGCGCTGGCTGTGGATCAGGCGTGGACGGCCGCGTGAGCCTTGTGGCGGCCGCCTGGCGGCGTCCACCCTCCGGGTCGCCGTCCGGCGCCCCTGCGCGCCCCTGACGGGGCTTGCCGGCCCTTCCGCGCGATCGTCGGGGCTCGGCAGAGCCGGTCGGCCGCTATCAGCCCTTGAACCTGCGCCGCGGCATCGGCGCGAGCAGGGCTTTCGCGGCATAAACGGTTCCCCGCTGCGCGGGTCCCCCATTTATTCCACGGTCCCTTGCTCGCGCCGACGCCGCGGCGCAGGACGGGCCTACCGCGCCCGACCGGCTCCGCCAAGCAGACCCCCGCCGAGGATCTTCCTGCGCTCCAGGGCCAGAGGAAGGAGACGGCCGCTGCGCGCCCGTCGCCTCCAATCGCACCGGCTGCGCCGGCGCAAAAGCCCGCAACCCTCCCTCACCACCTAGCAGGCCCGAAGGGCGAAGCGGTGCGCTGAATCTGTCTTGCGGCGTAAATGAACGAGAGCAGAATATCTATTGACATGTGTTGACACGCCTACCCATTTTGTCCTATTATTGTCCTATCGGAATGCGATATTAGTCCTATTTCCTTCCGATCCGGCCGGGGTCAGTGGCGGCAACCACCCCCGGACGGTCCACCAACTCGCAGGAGAAAACAGCATGTCCACCATCGATTTCATGGAAACCCATGTGCCGTTCAACCGGCTCACTCAATCCCCCAAGAACGTGCGCCGCACCGGTCGCGATACCCCCGAATACAAGGCAGGCATTGAAGCGTTGGCGGCCTCGATCCTCACTCAAGGTCTGTTGCAAAACCTCATCGTTCACCCGGTCGCCGAAGGCGTGTTCGGTGTAGCCGCCGGCCAGCGCCGACATGACGCCATCCACTTGCTGGTCAAAACCGGCAAGATCGATCCGGATTGGGCCGTGCGCGTGACTGTCGTAGACGAGGACAACGCGACCGCCATCAGCCTTGCTGAGAACATCCAGCGCGAAAACATGCTGCCTGCTGACGAGTTCGACGCCTTCCAGCTGTTGACCGTCGAGGGCTGGACCATCGACCGCATCGCAGATGCCTTTGGTGTGACGCCTCTGGTCGTAGAGCGCCGGTTGAAGTTGGCTAAGGCAGCGCCGGAGTTGATCGAGCGATTCCGTGCTGGCGAGCTATCCACAGATCAGATGATTGCCTTGTGCGCGACCGACGATCATGCGGTGCAGGTCGAGGTGTGGAATGGCATGGGATCGCGTAGCTATGCCAACGCACCTGCCGACCTGCGCCGCGCCGTGCTGGCGAAGGACGTACAGGCCGACCGCGATCCGCGTGTGGCTTTCATTGGTGGCATCACGGCCTACAAGGCCGCAGGCGGCGAGGTGCGCCGCGACCTGTTCACGGGCGACGGACAAGGCGCGATCCTGACCAATCCGGTGCTGCTCGATCAGCTGGTAGCTACCAAGCTGGAAGACGAAGCCGAGAAGCTACGGGCCGAGGGCTGGGGCTGGGTCGAGGTGTGGACCGAATACGACTACACCGCGATGGGCCGGCTAGGCACCGTCCAGCCAAGTGCACTCACGCTGTCGGACGACATACAGGCCCAATTGCATAGCTTGGAAACCGAGCGTTCCACGTTGACCGATGAGCAGGAGGCAATGCATCGCACTGCCGAAAACGACGATAGCGAATTCACCGATGAGCAGTGGAAGCGCGATAGCGAAATCGATGAACGCATCGAAGCTATCAACGACGCCATTTCCAAGATCGAGGACGATCACGCTTCCTTTGCGCCGGAGGTGATGCAGGCGGCGGGTGCCGTGGTGATTTTCAACCGTGGCGCATTGCAGATCGAGCGTGGCCGCGTTCGCGCCGCCGACCGCAAGCAGTTGGAGCAAGCGACTGGCAGCAGCGCTGCTGTGTCCGGTGGACGCGAAACCGAACCGGCAGGCCGCAAAGTTGATGCGGTATCCGACGCGCTGCGCCGCTCACTGCTGGGCCATCGCAACTTGGCCGCACAGATCGAGGTCGCCAAGCGTCCAGACGTTGCCAAAGTGCTGATGGCAGTGTGGGCGGTCCAGCACATCCTGAGCCGCGTCGGTGGTGGCCTTCGTGGCACCCGCGCCCCGACCGACCTTGCCATCACGGAAACCTGCTACGGCTGCGGGCGTGTCATGCCGATCACCGATGAAACCGGTACGGCCAAGGCCAAAGCGTTTGCAGAGGAATGCATCGCTCTCGCAAAGACGCTGCCCGATGCTTCGGAAAAGCAGTGGGACGCGCTGGCCGCGATGAGCGGCGAGGAACTGGACAAGATCATCGCCTACGGCGTTGCCCTGTCCGTCTCGCTCACCGACGACCACAAGGGCCTCACCGGCAAGCTGCTGGACGCGCTCAACTTCGACATGTCCGCGCATTTCGAGGCCACCGCCGATACCTATCTTGGCCGCGTGTCCAAGCCGCTGATCGTGGACGCACTGCGCGAGGCGGGAAAGATTAACGGCCCGACCGACAAGGACGCGCTGCTGGCGATGAAGAAGGGCACGCTTGCCAGCGAGGCGCAATCACGCCTCGCTGGCTCGGGCTGGGTGCCGAAGGGCATTCGCACGCCTAAGGCGAAGGCTGCGCCCGATGCGAAGAAGCGAGCCACGCCGAAGGCCACCACACCGAAGGCCGCAAAGGCCACGAAGGCCGCGCCGAAGTCAAAGAGCCGCAAGGCCAAGGCCGAAAGCGCAGCGGCACTCGCTGCGTGATCGCACAGGTGGCCGGGTTCGCCCGGCCACCATCCCTGCCCTTCGCCGGATGATCGCCATGAATCAGACCAATCCTATTCTTGCCGCCCTCGCCCAAGCTCCCGACTCGGCCCTCGCCGCCGAGACGTGCCGGATCTTCATTCGTTCGATGCTCTTCAACGAGGGCGAACATGTCGAGTGGGAATCCCTCGATGCGGTGTTGGCCCTGCGCTGCGCGCGTTCGGGCTGGGCGAGCTGGAAGACCTTGATCCCGACTTGCTCGGTCCCCTGCCTACCAATGCGCCGCGTTGCGGAGACAGCACCGATGGCCAGTGATCCCCACATCAAGGCCATCGTCAAGCTGATGGAGGCGTGCCGTTATCGGCACGACCTCTACACGGTTTTTCCGACTGCATGTCTTGCATGGCATTGGCTATTAGCAACGCGGTGGACTTTGCCCAAAGCGAGGCCCGCGAAGCCCGTTACCTCGAAATTGTCAGACGCTACGACCAGGACGTGATCGACGCGTTTCCCAAGGTACTCGCCGAAGTGACGATGGCCTTGGAGGCGGGACCCTGCGACGTGCTCGGCGCGGTCTTTGGCGCGCTGGAATTGCACAACACTGCGCGAGGGCAGTTTTTCACGCCGTTTGAGGTGTGCCGGATGATGGCCGGCATGCAGATCGGCGACGGCGCCGAGGCCCGCGCGATCATCGAGCGCCAAGGCTTCGTCACGGCCTGCGAGCCCGCCTGCGGTGCAGGCGGGCTCATCATCGCGCTCGCCGAGGCGATGCAGAACGCCGGCATCAACTACCAACGGCATCTGCACGTCACGGCGGTGGACGTTGACGCGCGTGCCGCGCACATGGCCTACGTGCAGTTTTCCCTGCTGCACATCCCCGCTGTCGTCATCGTCGGCAATGCGCTCACCTTGGAGGAGCGCGAACATTGGTTCACGCCCGCACACGTCATGGGCGGCTGGAATACGCGGCTTGCCGCGCGGGAACGTCGCGAGGTTGCCGCCTCGCCGGCTATTGCTGTTCCCACCTGCGAGGAAGGCGGCGGAGTTGCCGCGCCCGCCGTGCCATCGAGCGCCCGCCGCGAGCAGCGGCCCGCTCACCCGACCGGGCAACTCACGCTGTTTTAGCCCGCTAACGGTCGCGCAACTGCTGCATACACCAGCTGCGCGGCTTTCTTCCTGCAGCCCGCTTGGCAGATCCAAGCGGGCTTTTGCGGTTGCCAACTGCGCTGCGTCAGGCTGCGCGGGCCTCGCCCTGCGCATGCTCCATGCTGGCCAACATGTTCGCGCAGCTGCCCCGCTCGCGTTCCCCGAGGCCGGCCCGCGTGCCCAAGACCTGCCAGCGCGCAGCCGCCGAAATCCACAGTTTCTCCGCGTCAGGAAACGCCGCGCCGATCAAGGTCTCGGCGTGGACAATCAAGCTTTCTTCCAGTGCAGTCACATGCATCGTCAGATCCTGCTGGTGGGTGTCCGGCCAGAGTAGCAAAGCGGCCCGCCAACGCTTGGGCTAGTTGCCCTTGGCATAGCGCGTCACGTCGACTGCAGGTCGGCCGCCACACCTGGAGCAGCGCAGCCGTTGCGCCAGGTCGTGCAACAACAAGTTCGCCGGTACCTGGTGCGTGTCGGCAAATTCTCCGACCTGGACAACTACTCGTCGGCCACAATTGCAGGCCATTCGCAGATAGCAGTTTCTGCGATACCAGATCGGGTCGACGGGTTTTGGTCGGTTGTAATTGGCGGCCACGTCGTCCTATAGCTCAGCAAGAACGAAAAGGGAACGATGCGTAAGGGCTAGAGCGTGATGGCGTGCCCCTGCGCTTTGCTCCGGGTCGGGCTGTCGTGCTTCGCATCGAGCCCCGCTGCGCGTGTCTCGCCCCATTCGGGCTTCCATCCACGGCCCTACGGGCCTCTCACGCCTCCGGCCGCACGCGGCCTGCGCGCTCCGCTTGCCCTGATCGGCGGCCAGCTGGCGCTGGCCAGCGTGCATGACCGCCGCACGCCGGCAGAGCCGGCGCGAGGCGGGGGCAGCTCGCCCACCTCTTGCCCACCGTGCGTGCTGCGCCAGCCGGGCGGAACCGCCCGGCGCAGCCGGCCTTGGGCCGCGCCCCGTGGACAAGACGAGGACGACCTGCAATCGGCAGGCCCGCCCACCCCTGACCGCACAGCTTCCCCGACGCCTGGGGATAGGTGGAGCTATCCCCAACGGCGACGGGCAGCGCTGCGCGCTGGCTGTGGATCAGGCGTGGACGGCCGCGTGAGCCTTGTGGCGGCCGCCTGGCGGCGTCCACCCTCCGGGTCGCCGTCCGGCGCCCCTGCGCGCCCCTGACGGGGCTTGCCGGCCCTTCCGCGCGATCGTCGGGGCTCGGCAGAGCCGGTCGGCCGCTATCAGCCCTTGAACCTGCACCACGTCGCCGGCTAATGCGAGCAAGGGCTTTCGCGGCATAAACGGTTCCCCCGCTGCGCGGGTCCCCCATTTATTCCACGGTCCCTTGCTCGCGCCGACGCCGCGGCGCAGGACGGGCCTACCGCGCCCGACCGGCTCCGCCAAGCAGACCCCCGCCGAGGATCTTCCTGCGCTCCAGGGCCAGAGGAAGGAGACGGCCGCTGCGCGCCCGTCGCCTCCAATCGCACCGGCTGCGCCGGCGCAAAAGCCCGCAACCCTCCCTCACCACCTAGCAGGCCCGAAGGGCGAAGCGGTGCGCTGAATCTGTCTTGCGGCGTAAATGAACGAAAACAGAATATCTATTGACAGGTGTTGACAATCCTACCCGTTTTGTCCTATTATTGTCCTATCGGAAGGCGATATTAGTCCTAGTTCCTTCCGATCCGGCCGGGGTCAGTGGCGGCAACCACCCCCGGACGGTCCACCAACTCGCAGGAGAAAACAGCATGCTCGCCAGTCGTTTCGGCCGTAAATCCCACGGCATCCGCTCCGCCCAACCGCTGACCAATGACGAGATCGCTCGCTTCGCGCCTTCGATCTTCGCCAACGAGGCACACGAAAGCCGCTCGCAGCGCTACACCTACATTCCAACCATCGACGTGCTCGATGGTCTGCGCAAGGAAGGGTTTTCGCCGTTCATGGTCGTGCAGACCCGCACCCGCAACCCCGACAAGCGGGAGCACACCAAGCACATGATCCGCATGCGCCACGCCAACCAGATCCAGGCCGGCGAGGCGAACGAAATCATCCTGCTCAACAGCCATGACGGCAGCTCTTCCTACCAGATGCTGGCCGGGGTTTTCCGCTTCGTGTGCCAGAACGGCATGGTCGTCGGCGATACGGTCGGCGACATCCGTGTGCCCCACAAGGGCGATGTCGTCAGCCAGGTCATCGAAGGTGCCTACCAGGTGGTGGACAGCTTTGCGGCCGCCGACGAGCAGCGCGAGGGTATGCAGAGCCTGACGCTGGCAGAAGGCGAGCAGACCGCATTCGCGCGTGCTGCCCTTGCACTGCGCTACGACGACGACACCGCCCCTGCCCCGATCACCGAACACCAGCTGCTAACCCCGAAGCGCTGGGAGGATCGCAAGCCGGACCTGTGGACGACGTTCAACCGCGTGCAGGAAAACATGGTGCGCGGCGGCTTGCGCGGTCGCAACGCCAAGGGTCGGCCCACCACCACCCGCCCCGTCAACGGCATCGACCAGAGCATTAAGCTCAACCGTGCGCTGTGGGTGCTAGCCGCAGAAATGCGTCGACTGCACCACTAATCCCTACCCTGCCCCGGCTACGGCCGGGGCAAGCCTCACGGAGTTTCGGCCATGAACACACGCAATCTTTCTCTGCCTGCTGTCGAAGATTTCAAGGCACGTTTCGCCGGCTACATCGGCGCAGGCCATGCACGTATTTCCCGTCAGTGGAAGTCGGCGGAGGCCATCGAATTGGCAACCCGCCATAGCCAATTCGCCATCGTGGCGTTGCAGGCAAATTGCTTGGATGCTGTAAGCGCGTCGCTCGCGGAAGCTGCAGCAGCCGGCATTCGCGGCGACGAGCGCGATAACCCGTTCAAGGAGTTGCGCCGCGATTTCGAGGGTGAAGCCAAATCGCTGAACCTCCATTTCGACGAATGGTCAGCGGAGGCGGAAACGTTGGCGCAGGCTCATGGCATCACCTATGAGCCGGAGGCTGAAGAAATTCCCGACGACGACACGACCTGGCGGGAAGCGCTGCAAGATTCAACGACAGGTGCGGGTCGGAAAAGCGGACGGGAAATGGAGGCCATTCCTGACTTCAGGGAAGAGGTGCCGGATTTCGTAGAAGGCTACCTGCAAGGCCTGCAGCAGCTCGAAGATCAGCTGCGGGCAGCCGGGGAGCTGACGGATAACCTCGCCGAGAAAATCACGACGCTGCGACAGGCCGCGACCGACAGCATGACCGCGTTATGAGCAAGATCATCACCGACGTTATCGAAACTCAGTGCCGGCGTTGCGGTACGCCATTGCGAACCCTTCGTCATAGCCCGCTCGGTTTGGACGATCTGAAACAGCGGCTCGGCAGCATCTGCACAGAATGCGTGACCGCAGAGGAACGCGCCGAGATCGCGCAGGCGCAAATCGGTGCGTTGCATCTGGCCGCTGCCATCCGCCGTCTGCAGGAGGAATGAAACCATGCCGGACCAAATTGCCCTGTTGGCCCAGCAGTTGAACGAGGCGACGCGCCGGGGCGATTTGGCCGGTGCTTACGCCACGCTCAAAGGGTTGCGCATCAACGACGCCGCACGCGTTGCCCTGGAAGCGGGATTTGCAGTGACCAGCACCCAACAGCGCAAACCCTTCTTTCGCCAGCTGGAATGCGAAATCGCCGAGGCTGCACGTCGTCGCGTCGATGGGTGGAGTCTGCGGCAGCGATAGAGCTGTCAATAGAACCGCTGTAAATATTGACAAATATTGACGTAAATGTGAGTTTAGGAGTACCGCAAAACCCAACAGGCGGGGGCATCACGCCCCCGCCCCATTACGCAGGAATATCGCAGCAATGCAGAAAGTGCCCATGACCGCCGCGGAATTTGAAGTCATCCAGCCACGGTTAGGAAGGCTTACTGTCGACACCGTCCAGATCGCCCGACGCGTGCTTGTCGACGGAAAGTCACAGGCAGAAGCGGCCGAGGAAAATGGCCTCAGCCGCCAGCGCGTCAGCCAGATGGTTCAACGGGTCATGGCCGCTGCGAACGAGTTTCCGCCCGACTGGGAACGCGTCGATGAGTGGATGCCACCGGAGTTGGCCAAACAAGTGCGCGCCCTTGCAGCCGAAGCCCGCACGATCACACAGGAGAAAAATCATGCTTGACGCACACGAAATCGAAGATCGCCGCCGCGCTGTGGCCAACGCGATCGCATCCCAGCGGCTCGAAGGTCTTGAGGTCGATGCCCAGACCCGGGCAGAGCTCGACCAGGTGGCACTCGGCGAGCTTGAGCCGGCAGACGTGATCGCGAGCATCCGCCGACGCCTTGTCGCTGGCAACGAATAGAAGATCGACTAGGAGGGCTTATGTCCACCGCTACCGCTCAGCGTTTCGATTGGAAAGAGGCCGCCAAAGTCGGCGGCGTCGTTATCGGGTTTATGGCTGTCACGGGCGGCCTGGCAGCCATCGCCCCATTGTCTACGCACATCGTCAAGACGACGCCGGCCGGCGTCGTACAAACGGTCACCGTATATCCGGGTTCGGAGGGGAGTTTCAGCGGAATTGGCGCGACCGGGCGTGGGATCGCTCTTGCAACCGGCAGCACCAGCAGTTCGCCCCGATCGGTCATTACCACTGACACGGGACGCTTCGTCGTCAACGGGGTGGCCCCTATGCTGTCGGGCGATCGCGTGGACCTGCGCACGGGCGCGACCGGCAGGCGGTATGTGTGCCCGGCGACCAACTATCACGACTGCTATCGCACGGTCGACTGACGATGGCAGCGAAATACGACACCCCTTCGGATCCCTATGTCGATCCCACCACCGGGATCATGCGCAACTCAGTAGGAGCGCGCACGCAGCCCGAGCTGGACCGCATCGAAGCTGCGTTCGCATCGGTGCGGGCCTACGAACTTGAAAAGGTCCGGCCATCGGTCGCTACGACCTCGATCACCTGCGCAGCATTCACCGCAGTCTGTTCAGTGACGTGTATCCCTGGGCCGGGGAAATTCGGTCCGTCGTTATTGAGAAGGGCGAAACGCGCTTTGCCATGCCCGAACACATCGAGGGCGCCGGCGCGCAGCTGTTTCGCCAGCTGGCCCGGGAACAGAACTTGCGAAGCCTAGGAGCCGACGACTTCGCCAGCCGGGCAGGGCACTATCTCGGCGAAATCAACGCCCTGCATCCATTCCGCGAAGGCAACGGCCGCGCGCAGCGCGCTTCATCGGTCAGCTCGCCAGCGACGCCGGCTATTCCATTGCCTGGGATCGTGTCAGCCGGGACGACATGACCCGCGCCTCGATCGAGGCTTATCACAGCACACCTGACCGGCTTTCCCAGCTGATCCGCGACAACCTCACCGATCGCGACCACGCACGCGCGGTGGAACTTGGCCGCTCGCTCGCCGGCGCTGGCGCCAGCGTTGGCTATGCCGAGCTCGGGCAGACCTACACCGGGCGCGTGCTGGGGGCGACCGAGCGCTATGTGGTGCAAGAGCGCGCGGACCTGCCGGGCGAACTGGTCTTGCACAATCGCTACCGTGTTGTGGGCGACCTTGAGGCCCAGCGCGGCCAGGCCGTCGAGATTCGATATCCGCAAGGTGACGTCGCGCTGGTCATGCCTGCCAAGGCGCATGACGGACCAGCCAAGGAAAAAGCCAGCCCGGATAAGGGCAGCGACTTCGGCCGAGACTTCGGTCGGTAGAACAGGGCAGTCGCAGCAACTGCGATCACGCCCCCGTACAGTGACAATCCCAACACAACAAATAGAGGTCAGGACATGACGGAGACAACCACGTATGACGGCACGCGCAGCCTACGTCGCGCTGCGGCAGCTGTGGCGGGTTTGGGGATTGGCGTGCTCGTGTTTGCCGTGCTTTTCGCCGGCCCAGTGTTTCTAGAAAATCAGCTCTTCCTGACGCTCTCACTGCCTGTCGCCGTGCTTATGATTTTCGTCGGCCTCGCGGCATATCGCTTTGCCAAAAGGGCGGAAGTCGCCAAGAAGCCTGCGACAGCTGCCGAGAAGGCGGAAGCGAACGAAGCGCATGTCAAGCTTCAGAACAAGCTGCTATTCGCCCTGAAAGTCGGCAAGGTCATCGCAATTGCGCTCATCCTTGTCGCCGCCTATCTCACGTTTCGTAGCTACTGATTTTCTCGACTAAGTGCCGTCGACGGGGCAGGGGATTGCCCTGATCGGCGGCCAGCTGGCGCTGGCCAGCGTGCATGACCGCCGCACGCCGGCAGAGCCGCCGCGAGGCGGGGCAGCTCGCCCACCTCTTGCCCACCGTGCGTGCTGCGCCAGGCGGGCGGAACCGCCCGGCGCAGCCGGCCTTGGGCCGCGCCCCGTGGACAAGACGAGGACGACCTGCAATCGGCAGGTCCGCCCACCCCTGACCGCACAGCTTCCCCGACGCCTGGGGATAGGTGGAGCTATCCCCGACGGCGACGGGCAGCGCTGCGCGCTGGCTGTGGATCAGGCGTGGACGGCCGCGTGAGCCTCACGGCGGCCGCCTGGCGGCGTCCACCGAAAAGCCGAAACGCGGTTATCAGTGGGTGGCTGACGCGGTGATGCGGTGACACCCAGGATCATCATTGGCAATGGCGCCGACGCACTCCCAGCGCGTGTGGAGCGTTATCCGTAGGGGCGCTGCCCCTACACCCCGTTTGCCTTGTCGATGGCCGGGGAGGGAGGGAACTGAAGCTGAATGCAATACAACAAGTATTGACAGCTATTGACAATCCTTGCATTTTGTCCTACTATTGTCCTATCGGAAGGGTATTTATATCCTATTTCTTTCCGATATCCCGAGCTACGGCGGCAACCGTGTCGGGATCTTCCTCAAATCTTGCAGGAGATGACCATGACGATTGTTTGCGGAGGTTGCGTCGAGCCGGGTGGGATGGAGTTGGATCAGGATGGTTATTACGAAATCGAGTGCCCGAAGTGCCAGCGCACTGCGCACCGGAGTGACTGGGAAGCTGTTGAGGGTGGTGCGGTCAATGTGTACTGGCATGAGTCTTGCTGTCACTGCGGTTATCGGGACAGCAACGAGGAAGACGACGAGTTCGACGACAACGACGACCGCCCGCCCTATCCCTATGAGCTAGAGGGCGGCCCGAGCTACGGGGAGTGGGTTAACGAGCCGGATGAGCCGGAGGATGACTTTCCTGGTTTCGCCCGCCCCTATGAAGAAGAGGGCGGCCCGAGCTACGGGGAGTGGGTTAACGAGTTTGAAGAGTCGACGGTAGAGCCGGAGCCGATGACAGCCATATCCGGTCCGGCCAAGGCGGAATGGATGACGCGTGACGACCTGATCGCTCTGGCCCAAGGCCGGCCGCTGAGTTTTTCGTAATGGGGGTGAAAACGATGCCCCCGCAGATTGCTGCTACGCGTGTTGCCGATATCGATCGCACTTCATTTCTAGAAGCACATTTCGGCAAAGATCTTTCAATCAGGCATAGCCGCGAACGGAGGGTTTATAAGTGGCTGCATTTTCTCTCTCCAGCTGTTCGCGGTTGCCAGTGGCACTTCTATTCGTTGTCGAACGGTGGCTTTTACATGGCCCCGTCATGGGGTGTGCCGTTATGCCTCAAAGTTCCTAAGAGCGACGTTTTCGCCGTGTTGTCCGCCGACGCGGCGGGCATCGTCGCGACGATGTTTGCCTTGAACGATTACTCGACGATTCTGGCCAACCCGGCCGACATAAATGGAATGATCGAGCGCTACCATCATCTGGGCGCTTTCGCGACGATCCACAACGAAGCTCACATGCTTTACCAGGTCATCGAACACATCGGGTAAAAATTCTGGCGGAGGGCAGGGGACTGCCTGCCTTCACTGTGTCCTCAAGAGGATCCAACCATGAGCAGATATACCGCGACCATCCGAAGCTTGGCCGATGAACATCGCGCCGACCCGGCGGGCACCATCGGTTATGACCGTATGCTTCGCACCTATTTCGCCCAAGGCTTCCCAGCATCGGCGGGCGAAGATCACGCGTTCTGGATCGGCTGCTGTCTCGAAGAGTTCCCGACGTTGGCCAGCCTCTACGAGGGGCCGTGGCCGAGGGTACGCGATCGAGGACGTGAGTGTCGAGATGGTCACCGCAATGGCCTCTGAAGCCTCTACCCCAGCTGGGCCGAGCGTAGCCGAACGGTTCGGACTCGTAACGTAAGCCTGCGCAAAAGCGAAAAAGGGCGGCCAGGCCGCCCCTTTGCTATCCGCCTGCCATCCGCATGGCCAGGTAGACCGCCGCTCCGCCAACGCCTCCGCCCACCAGGGCGAACACGGTCAGCAGGGCGGTCAATCGTCCACGTGCCAATCGCAGCTCCCGTGCGGCCGAGCTAGCTTCACCAGCGGCGGCTTGTGTGGCTTTGACGGCCTCCTTGGTCTGCTGATCAATGACCCGGGAAAGCCGCACGCACGCTTCGTTGATGTGCACGTTGCCCTCTTTGACAGCCGTCTGCAGCTCTGTCTTTGCCTCTTTGACGGTCTTGGGGATGGCGGCCTGCAGGGCCTCGACCCGATCTAGGATGCCTTGGACATCCCCAGCAGCTCCGCCATGAGGGCTTCCCGATGTGTAGTCGGTCCGGCCATTGATGCCCCCTTGGCTATTTGGTCAAAACAGCGAACACGCTATCCAGATTTTCCTGAGCTGACGCCGCCAGGCGCTTGGCCGAAATCTTGGCCGCGATCGCTTGCTTGTCTTCCGGCGTCTTAGCCTCGCGCAAGAGGGCCTTGTAGTCCGTCGTGTCAGAGACGAGTTCGCCGATCGTCACGTTCAAGGCGCGCAGACGCTGGAACAGCTCGGAATACTGGATTGCCGCCGCAGGGCGCAGGGTGAAGGACTTCGTGTCCTGATGGAACGCGATCAAGGGATAGAAGGCGTCTTCGACCGTATCGTCCGCCTCTAGCTTGTTGAATACCACCCGGATCTTCTTCGCCGGCACGCCCATCGCGGCCAGGGCCTGGATCGTGGCGATCGTGTCCTTGATCTGTTTGGCTTCCTTCACGGCCGGAATCACAAACAGGTCCATATCTTCATGCGACCCGCGGTACTGGCGCATGAGCTTGACGAAATCCTCGACGTTGGACGAGCCAACATCGATGACGGCCGAGTCGATTACCAGCAGCTGCTCCTGCAGGGCACCGAATTGCTTGCCGCGCACGCTCTCGCCTTCGCCTTCATCAGCGTTGATCGACTCCACGGCGATGTATTCGGCGTCCTTGAGACGGGGATACAGCAGGTGCTTCGAGACTGTGGACTTGCCGGTGTTCCCAGAAAAATTGATCACTGCAATCTTCATTATTCGCTCCTAGGTAGTGCGTTTCTTGCCGATGATTGGCCTCTGGCGCGCCAGGTATGACTCCCCACCTGGTCGCGCTTGCGACGGTCGAGCGCGTCGTCAAAGCTCGTTGATGTCGGGGCATCGTCTGCCGCGTCGTCGGCCGTTAAATCCTCCGTGGGCGCATTCGTCCGAGCCAGCGGATTGCCGTCCGCCGTGGTGGCCCTGACCGCCTTTGGAGGGGTCTCCTTGGTTCCGCCCGCCCGTTGCGCGCGATACCTGTAGAGGGTCTTGCGGAAGGTTTCCAACGTGACGTCTAGCCCACCCGCATGCAGCGCCGCGACGATTTCCTCGTGTCGGACGCCCTGGTCTAGCTTCTCCTCGATCTCTGGCATCACACGGCGCAGCTTTGCCGCTTTTGTGCCGCCAGTGAGTTCAGTGATCGACTGCTTCAGCTTATTGACATCCACATCCATCACCCTCCGTTGTTGACCTTGCAAAGTGTCCTAACTTTGTCCTACATCCTTCCCATTGTCAACCACGATCAGGCTATAACCGTCCGCACTCTGTCCGATTCGTGTCCTTTGGCCTAGCACGCTTCGCGTACTAGGCAGCGTTCGGACGCTTTTTGGGTCCCCGGCGTCCCTTAACGCGTTCAGATATCAGCATTTCCGGTGTCTTCCCTTAACCGATGGCTATACACCATACGCAACGCTTCGCGCTGCTAAGGCATTGAAAAACCTAAGGTTTTTCAAATTTCCAGCAAAAAGCGTAAGACAAGCGTCTTACGAATCTTGAATTTTTCCCTGATTTTGCTAGGTTTAGGTGTAAGACAACCGTAAAACGAAGGCGGGAATTGTGGCGTCCATTACCTTTCGATGCAGCGAACGCGAGAAGATCGAGATAGAGCAGCGAGCTAGCAATGCTGGCGTCAATGTCACCGACTACTCAAAAGCGCGACTTTTGGGCGCTGACGACAGCCGCGAACTCCTGCAGGTAATTGCCGATCGCCTCGAGCATGGCGTAGGTGACGGCACAGGCGCAGGCGGTATGAGCCGGGCAGAGCTCGCCATTCTGGCCGAGCTACTGCTGATGATGCGGCTCACCGTCAAACCCGATACCCAGCGCCAAGCGCAGGCCGAGGTGGAGCGCCTTGGTTTGGAAGTGTGGAGTTCCGATTCAGTCAATCGAGGATAAGAGATGGACGACAAGCAGAAGGCCCAAGCCGTATTTGCAGCCTTGCTTTTCACCCCGGCCGCGGCCTGGTTCATCACCGCCAAAGCTGTCTACGGCTTCACTCCCCAGGACGTGCGGCAACGCCTGCCCTACTTGTTCAAAAACACGTTCGAGTTGTGGCCGTTATGGAGCGCCCTGCTGGTTGGGGTCGTCTTGGGTATCGTGATCGCCGTGCTGATCGTGCGTCTCAACCGAACAGTCTTCGCCGGCGCGCACTTCGACAAGTTCTATCGCGGTACCAAGCTGACCAGCGCAAAACATCTGGCCCGTGAAACCACCGACCGTAAGCTGCCGCAGATCACAATCGCGGCCGTTCCGGTTCCTGTTGATGCCGAGAACACCCATTTCTCGATCGGCGGGGCGACCGGTACCGGCAAGTCGACCATCTTCAAAGAAATGATGTTCGGCCTCCTGCAGCGCGGCGACCGTATGGTCGTCACCGACCCTGACGGAGAGTTCTTATCCGCGTTCTACCGGCCTGGAAAAGACAAGATCCTCAACCCCTACGACAGTCGCACCGAGGGGTGGAACTTCTTCAACGAGATGCAGGACGACTACGACTTCGAGCGCTATGCCAAGTCGATCATCCAGCCGTCCGACAGCAGCGAGTCGGAGGAATGGAACGACTATGGCCGCATGCTGTTTCGCGAGGTCGCCCGCAAGCTGTTCAACACCAGCCGCCAGCCGACCATGCGAGACGTGTTCGGCTGGACCAACCAGCGCCCCGTTGAGGAGCTGGAGGCCTTCGTGAAGGGAACGGCTGCCCAAGCCCTGTTCACCGGCAACACGCGCGCGACCAGCAGCGTTCGGTTCGTCCTGTCCAATAAGCTGTCGCCTCATCTGAAAATGCCCGACGGTCCGTTCTCCCTGCGCGATTGGCTCGCCGACCCCAATGGCGGCAACCTGTTCATCACCTGGGACGAGAACATGCGCGAGGCGCTGCATCCCATGATCTCGTGCTGGGTAGATACGATTTTTACGTCGGTCCTGGGAATGCCGGTGGATCACAGCCGACGCATCTGGACGTTCCTTGACGAGCTGGAATCGCTCGATCGGTTGCCCACGCTCGGCGATGCCTTGACGAAGGGGCGCAAGAAAGGCCTCAGCGTCGTCACGGGCTACCAGTCCTATACGCAGCTGGTCCGGATCTACGGCGACGAGCTGGCCGAGACCCTGCTTAGCAACCACCGCACCACCGTGGCGATGGCTGTCGGACGCATGGGCGAAAAGACCGCAGACCGGCTATCCAAGGCGCTCGGCGAGCACGAAGTCATGCGGCGCAAGCAGGCACCAGCCGGCGCTGGGGACAGATGGGCACGCGCAGCGAGAATGAGGAGGTCAAGACCGAGCGGGTCGTATCGGTCGCCGAGATCATGGCCTTGCCCAACCTCGAGGGCTTTCTTGCCTTTCCAGGCAATCTGCCGGTGGCCAAGTACAAGACGGAGCCGGTCACCTACACACGCGCCGAACCCGTGCCGGGGATCCTGCGCACTGACCGGGTGTTCTCATGATCGATATCACCGTCATCACGCGCCAGTCGGTCGGCAAAGTCGTGTCCTACTATGCCGACGGCGCCGATGACTACTACGCCAAGGACGGCACGGCGATGCAATGGCAGGGCGAGGGAGCGGCCGCCCTCGGGCTGGAGGGTGAAGTCGACCGCAAACGGTTCGGCGAGCTCCTGGATGGCCGCATCGATGAGCACACTCGCACGCGTCGCATTCCCCGACCGCCGAAGCTGCCCGCAAGGAGCGACTGGCCTACGACCTGACGTTCAGCGCCCCAAAGGGTGTATCCCTGCAGGCTTTGGTCCACGGGGACCGCCGTATCGTCGAGGCACATGAGCGTGCCGTCGCCGCGGCTGTGCGCGAGGCCGAACATTTGGCGATGGCCAGGTCGACGAACAACAAAAAACCAGCGTCGAACATACGGGAAAACTGGTGGTAGCGAAGTTTCGCCACGAAACCTCCCGTGCGCTCGATCCTGACCTGCACACCCATGCCGTCGTGCTGAATCTGACCCAGCGGGCCGATGGCCAGTGGCGCGCACTCACCAGCGACGGCATCGTCAAATCGCTGCGCCACTTGGGCAACGTCTACAAATCGGAGCTGGCCCGCGAGCTGGAAAAGCCGGCTTCACGCTCCGCTACGATCGCAACGGCACCTTCGACCTGGCGCACTTCACCGAACACCAGATCCGCGAGTTCAGCGCCCGCAGCCAGCAGATCGAAGCGGCCTTGGCTGCCAAAGGCCTCAACCGCGACACCGCCACACATGCCGAGAAGAACCAGGCCGCGCTGTCCACCCGCCAGCGCAAGGTCGAGGTCGACCGCGAGGCCGTCCGGCAAGAATGGCAGAAGCGCGCCGGCGATCTGGCCATCGACTTTCACAGTCGGCAGTGGGAGGGTGCCGGCCGGGATGGCGTCGACGATCGCGCCAAGCGGCTACCACCGAAGGAAATCGAAAAGCCACTTGAGCACCATGCCGACAAGGCCGTCCAGTTCGCGATCAAATCGCTGACAGAGCGCAACGCCATCGTGAAACAGTCCGAGCTCGTGGAGGTAGCGTTGACACACGGTTTCGGGCGATTGACGACCGATGACGTTCGGGCCGCGCTTGATCGGGCTGCTCGGTCCGGGCATCTCATTCGTGATCTGCCTGTCTATGTCTCCATGAATCCCGCCGACAAGAAGAAAGGCGGCGCAGAAGACCGGCCGGCGCCTCTCGCCAAGAGTGGGTCGCCACCCTGGAAGCCAGTGGCAAGTCGAGAGCCGAGGCAATCGGGTTGGTCGACATGGGAGTGCGCAGCGGGCGTCTTGAGAAACAGGAGCCGCGCTTCACGACCCACATCGCGCAGAAGCGAGAACGGGACATCCTGCAGACGGAACAACGCAATCGTGGCGTGATGCAAAGCCGGATTTCGCCCGAAATCTCGCTTGCTTTCCTGGCCGACAAATCGCTGAACGACGAGCAGCGCCGCGCAGTGCAGCACATTGTGGAAAGCACAAACCGCTTCATAGGCGTCCAGGGATATGCCGGCACTGGCAAGACCCACATGACCAAGGCCGCCAGAGATCTTCTCGAGGCCAACGGCTTTCACGTCATCACTATGGCGCCCTACGGGTCGCAGAAAAAGGCCTTGGAAGAGGCCGGCCTGGAAAGCAGCACGGTGCAAGCATTCCTGCGCGCCAAGGACAAGAAGATCGATGCAAACAGCGTTGTCTTCGTTGACGAGGCGGGCGTTATTCCAGCGCGTCAGATGCTCGAAATCATGCGAACGATCGAAGCGCACGGCGCCCGCGCCGTCTTTCTTGGCGACATTGCCCAAACCAAGGCGATCGAGGCTGGCAAACCATTCGACCAGCTGCAGAAAGCCGGCATGGAGACTGCACGCCTGGTCGAGATTCGCCGGCAACAAGATCCCCAACTTTTGGAAGCCGTCAAATTGGCTGCCGAGGGACAGTCAACAAAATCCGTGGCTAATATCCGCCAAGTCCTGACGGAGAAGGAACCGGATCTGCGCTACAGCAGGATCGTCAAGCACTACGCCGAGCTGCCCAAGCACGAACGCGATCAAACCCTCATCATCACGGGCACCAATGACAGCCGGAAGGCGCTGAATGAAGGTGTTCGGGAAGCTCTAGGCATGAAAGGGCAGGGGAGGAGTACAAGTTACTCAATCGCCTGGACACGACCCAAGCCGAGCGTCAGCACAGTCGCTACTACGAGAAAGGTAGCGTGATCGTGCCAGAGCGAAGCTACGCCAATGGGCTGCAGCGCGGCGAATACTACACGGTGATCGACACTGGCCCGGGCAATCGCCTGACGGTGCGCGACGAGGCTGGCCAGCAGATCCAGTTCTCACCGATGCGTTGCCCCAAGCTCAGTGTTTACAGCGTGGAGAAGACGGAATTGGCGGTTGGCGACCAAGTGAAGGTCACCCGCAACAATGCCGACCTCGATCTTGCCAACGGTGATCGTTTCGTCGTTCACCGCGTCGGCAAGCAGGAGATCGAGCTGGAGGGACAGGACGGCCGCCGGATCATATTCGACGCAAGGACGCCGATGTTCGTCGGTCTAGCCTATGCCTCCACCGTCCATAGCTCGCAGGGACTAACCTGCGGCACGGTGTTGATCAATATCGAAACGAAATCACGCACCACCACCAAGGATGTCTACTACGTCGGCGTCTCGCGGGCACGCAACGAGGCGATCATCTACACCGACGACTCCGGCAAGTTGGCCAAGGCCATTAGCCGTGACAGTCTCAAGACGGCCGCGCTCGAAATAAAAAGCTTGCTGGACACGCAGTCGATCGGACGCTGAAGACGCGTTCTGGTCCAAGCGACCACCAAATAGGCGTCGGCCGTTAGCTGGAGTCGGCGGCCTTCGCCAGTGCCTCGATTCGCACCAGATCGTCCTGCAGTTGGGTCATGACCCCGACTAGGGCGCTATCGGACAGCTCACTGTCTCGCTTGGTCTGGCAGTAAAACGCGATTAGGAGCGTGATGAGAGAGCCGGCGCGGTGGGCGATACAGCCGGTCAGACTTACGCCTGCCCGCGCACAGCCGCCATAGGCTGCGTTTCGTGTCGGGGTCTCACGCCCGGCGCCGGATTGTGCCGGCGCGGGCGAATGATAAGCCAATACAGTCTCCGTGGGGCGCTCTGCCGCCCGGAAGCAGGCAGCCCACGGCGGGGGTACCCGGCCGTGGGCTGCAGACAAGCGCTCAGCGCGTTTTAGACGGTGTTTCCCACAAGGGAAGCTCAGCTCATGAGCCAGTCTTCAGCAGAGTCGAAGTGTTCTGCGTCGTCGGGAGCATCTTCGTGCGGCAGCACCGTCACACTATGAAAACCACCAATATCGGGACGGTTCGCCATGTGCGCAGCCGCGACGAGCCTCTTCGGCCGACGGAAAAACTGCCCAATGTACGCCGGAGGAGCCCTTGTACCGCATTGCGGCGGGTCCGACATGGCCTGATTGCAGGACGCTATAGGCGGTCGTGCCGTCCACCTCAGATACGTACGAAAAGCCAACCAACTGGACACTCATCGGCGACGGAACTGGACACCGCCGCCAAATGAACTGAATGCGAGCGCCAGAAGCGCTGGACAGCGCAGCCAGTATTCACTTCCCGGACTTGGCCGCCTTAAACACCACCATGGTTCAACTGGCGACCTGTCCCCTGTAGTGTTTGAAGGCGCTACGCGCAACGAGGTCGTGAGTGTCTACGGAACCCTGGACGTATCAAGTCCGCCCACGATTAAATTGGCTTTCAGAAAATTAATGTTCAGGAGGATTCGATGTTTGAGGTACTGCGAAAGCTGTTTCGACGCTCGGCGACAACGCCCATTGCTGTAGCCACCACTCCGGTCACCCCAACGTTATCCTCAACTCCCGCTGCTTTACCAGCGACGAACTCAGTTCCCCCTATCTTCGTGGACACTGAAACCACAGGTTTGAATCAGGATGGCAGGGATGAAATTTTGGAAATTGCAATTGTCAATGCCGACGGCACCATCTTGCTTAACACATTGGTGCGTCCGGCGCGAAATACCGCTTGGCCAGAAGCTCAGGCCATTCATGGGATCAGCCCGCAGGATGTGGTCAGTGCTCCCAGTTGGAGCGAATTATTGCCAAAGATCGCTTCGATCTGCGCCGGTAAAACGGTCGTATTCTACAACGCCCCTTTGATACGAGCTTCTTCCCTACTGGCTTTTTCCCACATGTAGACTGTGCCATGCGTAGTTATAGCGAAGTTCATCCTGGCCATAGTGGCTGGGTGAAGCTCTCGGATGCCGCTGCGGAATCGGGATATGCATCAACAGGGGCGTTCCACCGCGCGCTTGAGGACGCTCTCGCCTGCCGCCACATCTGGCTATTCGGTATTCCGGTTCTGAAAAAACCTATCCACCACTGACCAATCCGCGAATCACTGCCGAACTGGCCTTGGAAGCGGGTGGCCGCATACCCCTGGTGTTTAAAACGCTATTCATAGATCAACTTCGGTTTGTAGCCATCAATGACGTCTGCGTACTCTGGACTAAAGATGACCGCGAGGAGATCAATGTCTATCGCCGAGGCACCCTGGGGGCAGGGGAAAGATTGCAGCCCTGTCCAAAGCGGACAATCCGGAAATAGCCAAGTCTCTAGCGACAGGCTGGAAAATCGAGATGGGGCTAAGAGAGCGCAGTAACGATGTACTGACGTTCGAGGTCTCCATTTATCGACCAGCCTATTGAAACCACAGCAAAAGGTAGGCTCTGTGGGCGGTACTAGGGATTCCGCCGAATGGGGAGATCCGCAACCGGGATGAGGTAATCATCCTTGCACCTCGGGCGCTTAGCCAGTTTTTGGCCCTGGACGTAATGATTCCCTACCGACCCTCGGAACCGGCAAGAACCCGCCTTGCACTAGCAAGTCCTCGATGCGCTCCAATGCTTCGTTGGCGCTGTTGGCGTGGATGGTGCATAGCCCGCCGGGATGGCCGGTGTTCCATGCATCGAGCATGTCCATGACCTCCGGGCCACGCACCTCGCCGACGATCAGGCGGTCTGGTGTCATACGCAGCGTATCGCGCAACAGGTGCGTCATGCTGCGGGTGATCTGGTCGCGATTCCGCACGGTGCGCAAGCGCACGACTTCATCAGCCTCCACGCGCAGTTCTAGCGTGTCTTCCAGTGTGATCACCCGCCCAGTGATGCGGCCCATTTCGTACAGGACGGCATTGGCAAAGGTGGTTTTCCCGGTGTGGCTGCCGCCGACGATCACGATGTTGTCGCGGTCATGAACCGCCTTGACGATGACATCCCGTTGTCGCTGGGTGAGCTGCCCGTTGGTCACATAGTCGTCCAGCGTGAGCCGCAGATTGGACTTCTTGCGGATCACAAACGTCGGGCCATCGGGTGATTCCGGCGGCAGTACTGCATGGAAGCGATAGCCTGTTTCTGGCAGCTCGGCCGGAAAGCTCGGGTTGTCCTTGTCGGCAATCTCGCCGACGTGATCGGCCACGATCTTGATGACGCGCATGCGCGTCATCACATCCAGGGTGTGGTCGTGGCAAATCCGGCGACCTTCCTTGGCGTACCAGAGCCGGCCATCGGGGTTGACGCGCACTTCCTCAACGGCCGGATCGTCCAGCAGCTCACCGATGGCACCGCCGAGTGCGGATTTCATCATGTCCAGCAGCCGGCTATGACGGGTCGTGGTAGTGAGGGATGCGCTCATAAAGATATCGACAAAAAGTTTTGTGCGCTAAAATTAAATAAAGCTTATTTAATATACCAGCAGCCATACGCGGCAGATGTTTTGATGAGCTAAATTGTGACGGGTGCTACGGTACTAGGAGTTGCCACAGAGGGACGCCCACGCACTTGGCCAGCACGGCCATGCTGTCAATGGTGGGTGCAGATTTCCCGGTCTCTACTGCACTTATCCAGGCTTGTGCAAAACCAGTCTTGTTCTTGACGGCGATTTGACTCAGCTTCGCTGCTTTCCGTGCTTTGCGGAAATTGCGTGCAAAAATTAGCCTCTCCGCTGGTACCGGCTTTGCGTATTGAGTGCTATCGGTGGCACGCGGTCGGCCATGCATTCGGTGTAGTCCAGAAGGATTGAACATGGCACCACCGAGTCTTGGCCAGACGGCGCGTACTCCCGATTTTACGTCAGTCATGCCCTGCCAAAAGTCCGGCTAACGACTCCCTGCCTACCCTTGGATTCAGCGTGCCGGGCAGGGAGGCTTGCCAGCCTATACAAAATTTTGTATAGTATTTGGATGGCTGACGTTAAACCTGTCGAGTTCCGGGCCGGTGTCCTTGATGATCTGCGCGCTTTCCCCGCCTCGGCACGGCGCGAGGCCGGCTATCAGCTTGACCAGGTGCAAAGCGGTCGCGAGCCCGACGATTGGAAGCCAATGCCGACCGTCGGTCAGAGCGTCCAAGAGATTCGGATTCGGGATGCTGCAGGAGCATTCCGGATCATCTACGTGGCGAAGTTCTCCGATGCAGTCTACGTCCTGCATTGCTTCCAAAAGAAGACGCAGAAGACCAGTAAAGCGGATTTGGACCTAGCCGAGAAACGCTATCGAGATTTGGTGAAGGAGTTAAGCCGATGACTAATGAACGCTTTGCCAGCGTGTGGGACGCGATCGAAGACACCCCCGCAGGCTGAAAACATGAAGCTGCGATCGGCGCTCATGATGGCGCTGAAGGATCACATTGCACGCGAAGGATTGAGCCAGTCCCAGGCGGCCAAGGTCTTCAGCGTGACGCAACCGCGCGTGTCGGATCTGATGCGCGGCAAGATCGATCTGTTCAGTCTGGATACGCTGGTGAACATGCTGGCTGCTGCGGATCTGCACATCGAAATGCGAGTGCTGGAAGCGGCCTAGGCAACTTGTCAGAAACAAACAAGCCCGCTAACGAGCGGGCTTTTATTGGGCACCAAAAGGAAAACTGTCAGTGTCCGATACGGCCTTGCCGCACTCGGTGGTCTGCCGCAGCGAGGGCATTCGGCGTGTGCCGTCATCCTGACCGCGCTCTGGCTCTGTGTGCGCGTAGCGCACGGTGACCGCTCTTAAACGCAGACCACCCGAAGCCGGCAGCCCTTCCAGGGCAATGCCCTGCTCGAAGTCCGGCTAATGATTCCCTGCCGACCGCTGTTGCTGTTTGCTGGAGGGAACCGCCGCCGCTGCGCTCCAATGCGTGTGGTTTCCCTATTTTGCTCGGGCGCAGCGGCGGTGGGAGGGGCGCAGCCCCTCTATTGAGCTTCTAACGCTGTCGGCGTCGCGCAGCGGCGACGACGCCGATCTGCTGTTGAGCGCTCTACTGACTGTGCTTTCAACCAAAGGTTGACTGGATGGCCTGCCAATTAAACAGGACAAATAATGTTATTCCTCCACAGGCTTATCCACCGCAGCAGTGGACAACTTGGCGCGGGGCATGGCGTTGAGGGGTTCGGCTCGGTGATTGAGGTCGCCGCAGGGGCGTTAACCGGCCTGTGCGCGACAGATTTGCCGGCGTGGGTGCCTGTTTTTGCGGCATCTGGCAGGGGCGAGCCTGCCGGCGACGGCTACATTTTGAATATGTTTGCTATGTCCGCGATGTACTGCGCGGCGTGCTGTAGGCCGCCTGGCGGGTCGCCCGTGGCGCGGTGCGCCGCAGGGCGGGCATCGCCCCTGCGCGGCGCGGTGCGCGGCTCCTGGGCCGGCTGACGGCGTGCTTGCGCCTGCGTGAAGGACGCAACGCCTGTGCCGCGTGCCTGGTCGGCGTGCTTGCGATCGCGCTTGAGCAACCAGCTGGTGCCCACCATGTCGCACAGCCGCTGGAAGTTGAGCCGGCGCACGCCCGCCTCGCTGCACCACAGATCGCCGCCCTCGGCGTCAGCCTTGTGCCGGCGCACCTGCTTGGTGGGGAATGCCCAGCCAAGGCTCACCATCATGTCGAGCGAGCGCCGTGCGCGCCGTTCCTCGGCGGGCGTCTGCCCGCCATAGGCGAGCTGGGCGAGGTCGGGCAGCGTGTAGCGCTGCCAGGGACCGCCGCCCTGGCGTGGCTTGCCCACAAAGCCGGTGCGCACGTCAGCCAGGTAGAGCAGCGCCACGGCCATGGCCAGCAACGAGTCGGCCCCGTCCTTGCGCAGTCCGCGCACCCGCGTCAGCGCCTTGTCCAGGGCATAACCGGCCACGATGACGTTGTGGCTAATCCGCTTCCAAGCGCCTTTGCGTTCTTCCAGGGCGAGCACCAGCCCGTTGCGAGTGGCATCCAACACGGCCGGCCGGCGCTTCTTGCCGCCCAGCGGCTTGGGCTGACGCCAGTGCACACGCTTGTGCGGCCGGCCGTTGGTGGCGGTCGGTTCTGGGCCTGGTGCGTGTGGGCCTGGTTCTACTGCTGACATGTCCCGCGCCGATGAACGGCAGCGGGGCAAGGTGTTCGGCTTGTGGGCCTTCGCATCCTTTCCTCTTGCACGGCTTCGCCGGCGGGATTAGGATGGAGTCATTGATGTGTCCCCATTGGTACTGGTTTTCCCGCCAGCCCAGTGATGAAAAAGCCGCCCTTGCCGGGGCGGTTTTTCGTTTTCGGCGTCCGCCCATTACACCGGCGGGCTGCCTCGTTGTTGATACGTCTGGTGCTGAATCTACCTTCTTGCAGGAGCGAGCGTACTCGCAGGAAAGGTGGTGGACGGTACGCGGCTATGAAAACCGGATAGGAAAGAGCGATAACCGGCAGGCCTTGCGGCCTCCGCGCACCGCCCACCATAGAACTGGCGAGCCAAATAAAAGCGCCAGCATCGAACGATGGGCGCTTGCGCGCTCTTTCCACCTTTATCGGTTTCATAGGCCGAATCGCTGATTGTGCAGCGATAGGCCCATCCTCTCGCCAACAGGCGAACGTGTCAACCGCCTCTTAAACCGTCGTCTCCTCGACCGCCGCCGCTGCTTTGGCTTGCAGATTGAGTAACGTAACGATGACGGCGTGCAGGTCGACGTACTGGGTGTGACGTTGGAAGGCGGCTGCCGGCGATTCCGGGTCACTTGGATCGGTCTGCAAATGCTCCTGGAACTGCTCGGCCAGCAAACCAGCCATGAAAGCGACGTGCGCGTGGTTGGCCTGCAACACGCTGCGGCCAATGGCCTCGAAGTTGTGCATGCTGTCAGATAGCCACATGACATCGCGCGCCACCGTGCGACTGGCAAGGGTGGTATCGGCGCGGTAGGCACTATATTGCCGGATAGCCAACGCGGTGGTGCCAGTGAAAAGCACCAAGCTGGCCAACTCGTCGGTGTAATTGATGCCCATGGTTTTTGTCTTCCTCGGGAGGGCAGGGAGGGCGCAGTGCCGGCGAGAGAAGGGGCGCATAAGGCCACACGGTTGAGCACAGCGCCGGCGTTCAATCAAGGTGGAGCTTCCGGCATGGACAGCTTGACGTACTCGGCAAGACGTTCTCTGGCCTCACTAATGTCGAAAGCGTTGGGGTCGAATGAGCCCCCTAACCACTCCGTGAGTTCGCGTCGGCGGGCACTGCTGCGGCCAGCAAGTACCCTGAGCATCTCCGCATAGCCCCATGGCCCGCCACAATCCTCCGGCGGACAGGCGTTTTTGCCAGTAATCAAGTGCGGATAACTTCCTGTTGGTTTTTCCATCAGCTTTTCGACGGTCACTCGGTGTTGCCAGTCATCGCCAAAGTCGTAGGTGTAGATCAGCGTCTCTCCAATGCCAGACACATCACACAAGCGACGTTTACTGGGAATCTCGCTGCCATTTCCATGCCCGTACGAGTACAGGTGCATCAGCTCCCAGCCCATCGCGCCTTGGATGAAGTAGTGCAGCTGCGCCAATTCCACATCAGCGTAGGTATCGAGCCGACGCCAGACTGTGGGGAGATGCCAAGCAACTGGATTTTGAGCCTCCATACGGGTGGGTGGCTGATCATCGAAACGGACACATTAGTGGAGCGTAATGCGTTCATGGGGTGGCCTCTGGATCGTGGTCGGCGTTGTCGGTCTGCCCGGTTGCTGCTTGCAGGGCGTCGAACTCGCTATCGGTCTGGGCGCGCAACAACGAGCCGGTCAACTTGTCCAGCAGCGGCTGTCGCTGGCTGAAAACGCGTTCCACCGACGCGATCAGGGCGTTGTAGAAGCCCTCGCCCGCCGCGTTGCTGGCAGGCGTGGCAGCAGGCAGGCGTGCAAACAGATTCTTGGTCGTAAGCGTTGTTAGCTCGACCAGCATCTGATTGCCGAAGTGCACGTTACGCACCTCGTTGCGCAGTGACCTCAATTCCTTGAGGACCAGCATTTCTTCGGCTTTGGCGTGTTCGGGGTCGTAGCGCTCTGCTAGCGCCGCCTCGACAACGGCGCGCAGCGGAATGCGGCGTTCGACGGCTTCGCGCTTGGCTAAGTTGATGAGTCGGGTTTGGATCTGGGTGTGCAGGATGGTCTTACCGTCAGATTTCTTCATGGGAGCATGTAGTCCATGTCGTCGTCGGCTGCATCCATGCCATCGGCTTTGGCGATGGGGCTGACGGTGATTTCATGGGTGTCGATATCGGCATCGGCGCCGATGTCGTCATCGAGCATGGGCGCGGCTTCGACGGCCGCCTCCGGTGCGGGCATCGGCTCAGGGGTTGCGTCCAGGTCGCGGGAGTCTTGGACGGCCGGTTGCAGGGCGGCCGCCACCGCAACCGGCACCACAGCAGGGGTGAGTTTGGTCCACGGGTTGCCGGCGACTGGTGGCCCGTAGGGGTATGGCCTGGCTGCGGTGTTGGCGACTGGCGCGTACTTGTGCTTCGGGTCCAACACCTTGCCGCGCTCATCGGTCGGCGGCACCAGGTCGCGGAACTTGGCATCGCTGTAATACTTGATCTTGACCGCCATGATCGGCGGCAGGCCTGCGACCACGATGATCTTCTTGGTCGGGTCCATTTCCCGCACCTCGCCTGGCGTCATCAAGGCGCGAGCTGATTCCTGGTTGGACACCATCACGTGGCCCAGCCAGCCAGACAACCGCCCTCCGGTGTAGTTGGTCTGCTGGTGAATCTCGGTCGTCATCCCGAGCGAATCGCTGATGCGCTTGGCCGTCTCGTCGGTGTTGGGCGCATACCACACGTGGATGTGCGCACCGTCCATGACGGTATTACTCGGCCCGTAATATTTCACGATTTGGTTATAGCTCTGGTTGATCATCATGCACTTGATGCCATAGCCGGCGACGTAGCCCAGACCTTCCTCAAAGAACTCCAATTTCCCCAAGGACGGGAACTCATCGACCAGCAACAGCAGCCGGTGCTTGTTGCCCTCCGGGTGCAGTTCTTCGGTGAGCCGGCGGGTGATCTGTTGCAGCATCAAGCGGAACAACGGCCGCAAGCGTGATTTGTCGCTCGGCGGGCTGATCAGATACAGCGACAGCGGGTATTTGGCGCGCATCAGGTCGGTGATGCGAAAGTCGCTTTCGCTGGTCGCGGCGCCCACGATGGGGTCGTAGTAGAGGTTGAAGAAGCTGCGCGCCGTCGAATGCACACCGCTGCGCTCGTTGGCGCTCTTGTTGAGCATGGCCCTTGCTCCGATCGCAACGACCGGATGCACCTTGCCGTTGCGGTGCTTGGTGTCGAGCATGTATTGCAGCGTCGCTTCCATCGTGCGCTCCGGGTTGTCCAGGAACATGGCAATGCCGGCGAGCGTCTTATCCGGCTCGGCGTAGAGGACATGAAGCACCACCGCCAGCAGCCACGAGTCGGCCTCCTTGCTCCAATGGTCGGGTTTGCCCTTGCCGTCCGGGTCAACCAGCATGTCGGTAACGTTCTGGGCGTCCTTGACCTCGTTATCACCTGGTCGAATCTCGGCCAGCGGATTGAACCGGCAGGTGTCGCGCTGTGTCGGGTTGAATTTCAGCGCGTAGCCGATCCGGCTCCGATAGCCCGATGTCAGTTCCCAGTTCTCGCCCTTGATGTCGTTGACCACCACGCTCGCCTGCCAGTTCAAGAGCGTGGGCACAACGATGCCAACGCCCTTGCCCGAGCGGCTCGGCGCCGTGACTTCCAGATGCTCCGGGCCGTTGTGGGTGAGGTATTGACCGTCCTCGGTCATGCCGAGCACCACGCCAGCCTGGCCGAGCAGTCCCGATTTCTCGATTTCGGGGCCTCGGCCCAGCGCGCCGAGCCGTGCGTCAGCACTTCCTCCTGGGCGCGGGTGCGGTAGATGGCCACCGCCACCATGACCACGAAACCCAGCACCGCAGACGCGGCGACGACGTAGATCGCCCTGGTGAAGATGTCCGGCGCGTAGGCGTTGTAATCCCAAAGCCACGGGAAGTATGACCAGGGCGCATAGATGCCGTGCCCTGCGATCTGGAACCAGGGCGCACCGAGCTGGGGCTGATAGGCCAGCGCATAGGCCACGTACTGGCCCGCCGCCCACACGCCCAGAAAGATGCAGGTCAAGCACGCGACGATGGGACCGCCGCGCAGTCCGCCAGCGTGGCGCGTTTTCTCGCGTTGTTTGCTTTGTGGTGCCATCGGTTTAACTCCGTGTGAGTCCTAACGATTTGCCCTTGTCCAGCACATCCATTGCCGCGAAGCGGATGCGCACCGACTGGAAGGCTTGGTTCATGCTCTGGCCCTTCGCCAGCTGCACCGCGACGGTGTTGCCAAGCTGGCTTTGCAGGCCATCCTTCGCCGGCACCACCGCAAACGTTCCGTTCTGCACAATCACCGCATGGGGGCCGCTGGGCAGGTTCTCGATGGCTTCCACGGTGCCCTGAAAGCGGCGGGCCACATCGAGATTGACCGGCTGGCCGTACTTGGACGCTAGCCGTTTCTGTGCATCAGCCAGTTCCATGCCGCGCATGTCTTCGTCAAAGCCAGCCTTGAGGCGCACTCCCGCAGGAGTGCGCTCGGCCATCCGCAGTGCGACCAGGCGGTCGGTGCGCGCTTCCAGCGCTTCCAGGAACTGCGCTTGCGTGCGGGTGCGGCTGGTGGCGCCCTTCATCTGCTCAAGGCGACCAGCGGCCAGCTGGTCGTCCAGGAACGTGCGTGCAATGACCTGGCTCTGCTGAGGCAGCGGCCCCTTCCCAAGCACGTCCAGGCGCACAAAGGCGCGCTTGGGGTCGCTGAGTGTGGGATCGGCGTTGACACGCTCCACCAGGTCGGCCGGCACCTGGAAGGTGCCGTCCTCCAACTTGGTCACATGGCCTCGGTGCGCCAAGGCGTCCATACGCCGCACGTGCGCCTCGATGTAGGACTCTGGCGTTGCGTTGCCGGGCAGACGTTTCGGGTCCCATTCCTTGACCTCTTCCAGGTGTGCCTCAGGGGAATAGATCTCATCCTTCAACCGCCGCAGCACGTTTTGTCTGCCGCCGTGGCGACCGGCGGCGTGTAGCTGTCGAGGGTCACGGTGTCACCGATTTGCCCGCGTTCGACCAGGTGCCGCTCCGACGGGGCACTGAGCGTTGCGTAATGCACCTGGCCGTCGAAGCCGGCGACGACGACGTATTCGGCGCCCGTTCGCTTGTCGGCCTGCCCACGGTCGAGAATGACGCCCTGGACCGGTCCAGATGTCTCTAGGCTCTTTTCGTCAGCCAGTCGCCCGCTCTGGCTCCGCTCGGCTCGAAGATGCGGCTTCAACAGTCCCGCCACTTGGTGTTTCTGCACCATCGCGCGCTCCATGTCGCGCAACTCGTCGTCAAAGCCGGCCTTCAGGCGTACCCCAGCAGGAGTGCGCCGGGCCAGCTGCAACTCAACCAGGCGGTCGGCACGCGCTTCCAGTGCATCTAGGAACTGCACCTGGGTGCGTGTGCGGATAGTGGTGTTCTTCAGCTGCTCAAGGCGACCGGCGGCCAGCTGGTCGTCAAGGAACGTTCGCCCGATGACTTGGCTCTGGCGGTTGAGCGAGCCTTGCGCCTTAACGTCCAGACGCACGAACGAGTTTTGGTCACGGGCAATGGCTGGATCACCATCGAGCCGCGCCAAGAGGTCTGCCGGCACACGGAACGTGCCGTCAGGCAGTTTGGTGACATGTCCTCGGCTCGCCAGTGCTTCCATGCGATTGACGTGCGCATCGATGTAGGACTCCGGCGTTGCATTCGCAGGCAAGCGCTTCGGGTCCCACGCCTTCACTTCCGCCAGATGCGCGTCCGGGAGATAAACGCCGCTCTTCAAGCGCCTTAGCACGTTCTTGTCCGCCGACGTGGCGGCTGGCGGCGTGTAGGTGCCCAGCTCCACGGTGTCGCCGATGCGTCCGCGCTCAGGCATGTGTCGCTCTGAGTGCATGCTAAGCGTCGCGTAATGCACCTGGCCGTCGAATCCGCCAACAATGACGTACTCGGTGCCTGACAGTTTGTCCGCCAATCCGCGATCAAGGATGACACCCTGCACGGGTGCGGCTTTCAGACTGTCCTTGTCGGCCAGCAGTCCACGCCGGCTACGTTCGGCGTCAATGTGCGGCTTAAGCTCTGTTGCTAGCCTGCGCTCTTGCGCCATCGCACGCATCGCCTCCGGCGCGTTCGCGTGGATCTTCCAGCGACCGGGCATCTGTTCGGTGGCTAAGCCGTGGTCACGCAGGATCGCCAGCCGCTGTAGCCGCAATTGCCGCTGTGCATTGCGGAACGGATCTGCATGCACCTTACCGGCATGGATTAGGCCGCTTTCGCGGCTCTGCTGCTCCCGAAGCATGGACGCATCCAGACCCGTCCAGCGCTCTTGCGTGACCTCCTTCGCAGCAGAGCGATAGATGTCGATATCGCTCCGATAACCCAGCTCGCGTGTTGCCAGCTCACGTGCCCGCTCACGCATGCCATTGCTGATGTAGTCGCGGCTAATCACCAGGTCGCCGCCCTTGTCATCCACCCCACGCACGATG